>DATGVJ010000060.1:0-9718 GCA_035300505.1 Xanthobacteraceae bacterium | reverse complement strand
TGGGCGGCGTCACGACCGTAGCCGGCGTCACGACAGGCGTGGGTTGCGGTAGTGGCCGCGCCGCCGGCTGGCCCTTGGGTCGCGGCGCCGTGTTCTTGGGACGCGCCTTCGGCTGGGCGACTGTAACTTGCGGAAGGGGTTGTGCTACAGGGGGTTGGGTAGGCGTCGTTTGGGCTGGGGCGGTCGGCGTGGGTGTCTCTTGCCCCGTCGTGGTTTGCGCGACCGCAGAAACGCCGAACGGGACCGGCGAGAGGGCAAGCAACCCGATGGCCCCGACGGAACAAAGCAATCCAAATCGATGAATTTTGCTGACCCTGCAGCCGACGCGATAATTGGCCAAGTAACACCCCCGCTTTGCTCAATCGACGCTTCCCCAAGCGTTGAATAAGTTAATCACTTGTTCGTGATCTAGTTACGAGTTACAATCACGAAAACGTGAGATCTTATGACGCATGGCTTTTGGGCAACTCACGACGAGTTCCTACGCAGCCCGCTTGGCGCGCCGGACACGCTGGTGCGGTCGATCAAGATTCTGATTTTATTACTGAAAAACTGCTCGACGCATGTGGCAATGCGCGCGAATGCAGTCCTGGGAGCGCACGCACGCTCGCATCCTAAAAGATGCAATCAAGCAGGAGAGGGTATCTAAGGCTGTGAAAAACCCGCGCGCGCCTCAATACCGATTCGCGATCGGCAATTCCTCGGCCGGGAAGAGCGTGATCACGCGGCAGCCTTTGTCGGTCACCACGACTTCCTCTTCGATGCGTGCGGCCGAATAGCCGTCGGTTGCCGGGCAATAGGTTTCGAGCGCGAACACCATGCCCTCCTTGATCTCGGTCGGGTGATCCATCGACACCACGCGCGAAATGATCGGGCGCTCATGCAGCGCCAGTCCGAGCCCGTGGCCGAACTGCAGTCCGAAGGCCGACATTTCGTCCGGGAAACCGAACTCCTGCGCCTTCGGCCACACCGAACAGATTTTGTCGGTGGACACGCCCGGCTTGATCATGGCGATCGCCCGGTCGAGCCACTCGCGCGCTTTCTTATAGGCATCGTGCTGGGCCGGCGTTGCGCGCCCGACATTGAACGTGCGGTAGTAGCACGTGCGATAGCCCATGAAGCTTTGCAGGATATCGAAGAACGCCTGGTCGCCGGGGCGGATCATGCGGTCGGTGAAATTGTGCGGATGCGGATTGCAGCGTTCGCCCGAAATGGCATTGATGGCTTCGACGTCGTCGGAGCCGTGCTGGTAGAGGAACTGATTGACATTGGCGACGATGTCGTTCTCGCGCACGCCCGGTTTGAGCTGCTCGTAGATCAGGTGATAGGCGCCGTCCACCATGGCGGCGGCGCGGTTGAGGAGCGCGATCTCGTCGGCAGATTTGATCTCGCGCGCTTCCAGCATGACATGTTGGCCGTCGTGCACCTTGAGGCCCGCCTTTTCGAGTTCGAACATCATCGGGGGTTCGATGATGTCGACGCCGATTGGCATGTCGCCGACGCCGGCTTCGCGGATCAGCGAAGCGATCTCTTCGGCATGACGTTTCATCAAGCCGAAGGCCGGGTTGACGGTGCCACGCAATCCGATCAGACCGGCCCTGCAATTCTCCGGCGCGAGCCAGGGCGTGTAGAGTTTGTGGTGGACGGCCGCAGAACCAAAATCCCACAGGATCGGCTCGCCGGTGCGCGTGAGCAGGGCCCAGCGCGAGAGCTTGTCGCGTTCCCATTCGCCGATCTTGGTCGAGGTGATGTAGCGGATATTGTTGACGTCGAACACGAGGAGCGCGCCGAGTTCGGACTTGTCGAGTGCTATCTTGACGCGCGACAAGCGGTATTTGTGGAGGCGGCGGTAATCGACCCGCTCCTCGAAATCGACCCCCATGATTCCCAGCGCCGGCAGCGCGCGGCCCCAGTTGAAGCGCGGGTTGATGTCTTCCGCGGTGATCTTGCGGACGGTGTCGTCCATGGGAAATCTCCTTCGAACTTGAAAGATAAGCGCCCGTGGGCGCATTCGTAGCCTGGAATTGTATAGTCTTATCGGGGGGCGGCCCTTCATAGGCGCTACGTTGTGGCCTCTTGTAGCCCGGGTTGAGCCCTTGCGAAACCCGGGAGCGTTATATCGCCGGATCGACCGTTCCCGGGTTTACACATAACGCGTTAAAGAACGCGCCGTAGCGCGTCGAAAGACGCGCGAAATCGCGCTAGTGGCTCCAACCCGGGCTAAGATCGAGGTCTCGCAAGGGAAACGAAGGCAGGGAGAAGTCGTTATGGCGGTCTCGCCGCGGCCAGGTTCAGGGCGATCGCCCGCCACGATCCCGCGCGAATACAATTTCGCGCTGGACCTGTTCGACCGGTTTCGCGGCAAGGGCTGGCTTCCGCGTGTGGCCTATATCGACCAGCGTGGGCAGTGGACCTTTGGCCAGCTTCGCGACCGCGCCGAGGCGTTCAGCCTGCTCCTTGAAAGGATGCAGGTGCATCCGGAAGAGCGCGTCCTGATGTGCCTCCTCGACAGTTTCGACTGGCCGGCGGTCTTTCTCGGGACGCTTGCGGCGGGCCGGGTTGCAGTACCTGTCAATACGCTCCTCACCGAAGAGGACTATCGCTTTATTTTGGCGGACAGCCGCGCTCGTGTCCTCGTGGTCTCGCAAGAGCTTTACCCAAAGTTCGAGAACATCATCGGCTCGTTCTTCGGGCTGCACGTGATCGTCGCCGGCGAGAACCCCCATGGCCGTCAGCGGCTCGAAGATTTGCTGGGCGGTGTGCGGGCGTTTGGCAGCTACCGGCCGCCACCCACCACCTGCGACGACATCGCATTCTGGCTTTATACGTCGGGTTCGACCGGCAAGCCCAAGGCAGCCGTGCACGTCCACGCCGATCTGCGGCTTACCAATGATCTTTATGCGGCATCGGTTCTGCGCTTGACCGTAGGCGACGTGGTCTATTCAGTGGCAAAACTCTTTTTCGCCTACGGGCTCGGCAATGCGATGACGTTTCCGCTGTCGGCCGGTGCCACCACGGTGCTGTTGCCGGATCGACCGACGCCGGAGGCGGTGACGCTCATACTGCGCCGCTATGCCGTGACGGTCTTCTTTGCCGTGCCGACCTTCTATGCAGGATTTCTGGCAAGTTCCGTTGCGCCGACTGCCAAGGAAGTGCGATTGCGCTGCTGCGTTTCCGCCGGTGAAGCGCTTCCGGCCGAAGTAGGACGGCGCTGGCGCGCGCGCTATGGCGTCGACATTCTCGATGGCCTCGGCTCGACCGAAATGCTGCACATCTATTTGAGCAACCACCCTTATGATGTGCGCTATGGCAGCAGCGGCAAGCCGGTCGAGGGCTACGACGTGCGCCTTGTGGACGACGACGGCGTAGTGATTTCCGTGCCCGGCATGATGGGTGAACTGCAGGTGCGCGGGCCGACAAGCGCGGTCATGTACTGGAACAATCGCGAACAATCGCGCGCGACGTTCCTCGGAGAATGGACGCGCTCCGGCGATAAATATCTGCAGGACGACGCGGGCTACTACGTCTACTGCGGCCGCCGCGACGACATGCTCAAGGTTGGCGGCATCTACGTTTCGCCGTTCGAGATCGAGGACGCCTTGCAAAGCCATGAGGACGTGCTCGAGGCGGCCGTGGTGGCGTGGCCCGATGAAGACCAACTGATCAAGCCCAAGGCCTTCGTGGTTCTCAAATCGGCCTGGAAGTCCGGCAAAGGATTGGTCGGCGAAGCATTGGTTTTCGACTTGCAGGAGCATTGCAAGACAAAGCTCGCACCCTACAAGTATCCGCGCTGGATCGAATTTCGTGCCGAACTGCCCAAAACCGCTACCGGCAAGATCCAGCGCTTCAAGTTGCGGGCGGAGGCACCGGTAAAATGACCCATTGGAGACGGGCGTTTACCGAGTTCAGAGGATGGTAATCTGATCATGGTAATCTTTTGCCGGGGCAAGTAACCTCTTGGTAACCTAAGCGCAGCGCAATCTTGGACATTTCGTGGCACGATGAGAAAGAATTGGCTTGGCCGTACGGGCCTTGAGGTTTCCGAGATTGCTTTCGGAGCGGGCGTTACCGGCGGCATCCTGATCAAGGCGGATGAACCGACGCGGATCAGCGCGTTGATGCGCGCCGTCGAGGCAGGAATCAACCTGATCGACACGGCGCCGCTCTACGGTGGCGGCGCCTCCGAGGAGGCGATTGGTCGTCACCTGGCCGCGCTTGAGCCACGTCCATACGTCTCCACCAAGGTCCTCATAATGCCCGACGACCTTATGGACATCCGCGGCGCGATCGAGCGCAGCCTGGAGCAGAGCCTCAAACGGTTGCGCACGGACAGCGTTGCGTTGTTTCAACTGCACAATCAGCTCGGCACCGCCATCGGCGGCCGGCCGCAATTGTCGGTCCATCAGGTGCTGCGCACCGGTGGCATTGCCGACATATTCGATAGTCTCAAGTCGCAGGGTCTGTTCACGGCATCCGGCATTACGGCGGCAGGCGAATCTCCGGCTTGCCTCGAAGTCATCGAAAGCGGCCGCTTTGACTGCGCGCAAGTCTACTACAACGCCATCAACCCGAGCGCCGCCTGGTCGCGCGCGCCAAAGATCTGGACGATGCAGGACTTCTCGGGCATCATCCGGGAATGTTTCAACCAGAACATGGGAATTCTCAATATCCGGGTCTGGGCCGGCGGCCCGCTGGCGAGTGCCACGCGACCGGAAAAACTTGCAGTGTTTGCGTCCGGGACTGACGTCGACAATGAAATGCATTGCGCCAATCTGATCCGCAAGATGGTCGGTGACAGCCATGGCACGGCGGCACAAACCGCATTGCGCTTTGTGCTTGGCAACCGCGACGTGACCACGCGCGTGATCGGCATCTCGGAACTTGTGCAGCTCGAAGAGGCCGTCGCGGCCGTCGAAAAAGGCCCGCTGCCGAGCCAGGCGATTTCGCGGCTCGAAGGCCTGTGGGCGACCAATTTCAAGTGAACTTGTAGCCTGGATGGAACGCCCGATCGCGCTGGCGCGAGCGGGCGTGCAATCCGGGGTGAGTTGGGCAGGGCAGAATCCGCCGTATATTTTCATCCAGATGACGCGCTACAATCGGCGGGCAACTCACCCGGAGTAGGCTCATGAACATTCACAACAAAATTTCGATTGTGCTGGCATCACTGGCTGTGAGCGTCACTCACGCCGGCGCCGCCGAGATCACGCTCGTGGCTCCCGGCGGCATCAGGGCTGCCATCGTGGCGATGATCCCGGACTTCGAGCGCCGGACCGGACACAAAGTGAATGCGACGTTTGGTTCGGGTGGCGGCACCAAGGCACGCGTCATCAAAGGCGACGCATTCGATGTGCCGGTGGTGCAGCCGCCCTTGGGTCCGGTGGTCGCTTCGGGCCACGTCGTTGCGGCAAGTGAAACACCTCTTGCTATCGCGCCCGTGGGTGTCGCTGTGAAGACCGGCGCGCCGAAGCCTGATATTTCGACCGCCGATGCGGTCAAGCGCATGTTGCTCGCCGCAAAGGCTGTTGCTTTTCCGAATGAAGCAACGGGTGCGGCGGCTGGTGCAAGCTTCAACCAGACACTGCGCAAGCTTGGCATTGCGGAGGAAATGAAGCCGAAGATCAGGATTTCGCAAGGCGGCCGCGGCGCGATGGAGATGCTGGCCAGGAACGAGGTCGATGTCGGCGTGACCTTCATCAGCGAAATCATTACCGAACCCGGTGTTGAATCCGTCGGCGCTCTGCCGCGCGACATCTCAACAGCAACGGGTCTCGTGGGCTATCTGTCGGCGCATGCCAAAGAGCCCGAAGCCGCCAAGGCGCTGCTCGCCTACCTTTCCGGACCAGAGGCCGCGAAGGTCTATATTGCGTCGGGAATGGTGCCGGGGAAGTAGCGTTCACGGACTCCGAAGTCCGGATGCGCCATCGTGCATTTTTAGTGTGCCAACAGTACGACGAGGAACGGCGCTGCAAGCTGACAGGGGAGGGTGAGACTTGCTGCCGATTTTCGACGTGGCCGTGAGCGGTTTTGGACGTGCGATCCGGTCGTTGCCGCGTGTGCTGGGGATCTACTGGCTGCCGTGGCTGTTGGGTACGGTCGCGGTGCTGATCCTCGAGGTTGTCGTGCAGGATCAGCTGCGCCTGGGACGGGCCCCGGATTGGGCGCGAAACATCGTGTGGGCACCTTTCGCCGCCATGGCTTATCTCATGCTGCTGCGATGGGCGCTTAACGGCGAGCCTCCTGCTCGCGCAATCAACCTTGAGATCGGAAGGAAAGCTTGGGTCTCGGCGGCGATCGTTGCGGCATGGTTCTTAGCCAATGTTATGGTGGATTCGGCGCCTGTCCCAATGCTGCGTTGGCTGGTCCTTCCGCAGGATGTTGTCGGCTACCAATGGGAAAATCTCGAACCCTACGCCTATGCCTTCAACTTTGCGGCTTGGCTCGTGAACTGCGTCCTCTTGGCCTGGTTCTTTGGCTTGCTGGTCGTGGTGGCCAGATGCGGTTGGCCCGATCTGCGCGAGCATTGGAACCTAGTGCGGCTGCAGCCGGCACGTCTCTTCTGCATTTCTCTCTTGGCTACGGCAACAGTCGGCGGGATGTGGAGGCTTGGTTCGCAAGTTATCGCGTGGTTCGGTCTTGACCATCTGGCGCCGCAAGGAATGATCCCTTGGCGCGCCAACATCCTTCCAGCGTTCGTGGCCGAACTTCCTTATTTCCCCCTGCAATTTCTTGAGTTCGCGATCCAGGGCTGCATCCTGGCGGAAGCCTATCGGCGGCTTCTGCTGGAGAAGGACAGGCGGTGACGGCGATCAGGAGAACGAATGATCCGTCGCACATTGGTCGCTGCCCGTATGGCGACATCCGGGGTGTTCTTTCAGCCGAGCGTCATCAGAAATCCGGCACCATCGCTTGCGGTATCGGCGGGGCGACCACGCCCGGAAAGAAGGAGTTCGGGTTGTCGGCGCAGCTCATCTCCAGCAGGGGACCTTCCGGTGCGCTCGCCAGTTGAGCAAGACGTTCGATTGGAACCTTGCGCACTGCCGCCTCGTATTGCCGGAAACGTTGGATGGCGTTCCAGGGCGTCGTAAAGGCACCCGGGTCCTCGACGTGAACGTTCGCCTCCAGCACCTTGCCATCCTCGATCAAGTGGAAGCGCTCAATCACATGAAGCTGTTTGGTATGTGGCGTTCCAAATCCATCCACAGGCGTCCGGTCGTCCATACCGATCGTATCGACGACGAGCGTATCGCCTTCGTAACGCCCGATGGATTCGCCGTACCAGGATGTCTTGACGTTGGCAGAATGCCGGTCCGTCAGGTGGATGCGGCGCACATCGCTAAAACTTGTCAGGATCATCACCACTTCCTTCCGCCCCTGAACAATGAACATCGGCTGGGTCATGGGTGAGAGTAGAAATGCGGTAACGCCTTTTGGCCAGCAACTTGCGGTCTGCGAGATAACGACCTTTCCGGCAAGAACCTGCTCGTTGCGCTTGCGCACCACATCCCTCGCCCAAGGCTGGAGGATGGGACTGTTGAGATCGGCCACGCGCTCGGTCGGCTGCCTTCCGGTCACGCGGAACTCGTCATTCGAAACATAAGGCCGTGCGGGGTCCTGCATCACCGGGCCGGGCCCGCTCGCCGGCGGGATGAACAAGCGATTGTACGCGTACCACCCGATACTTGAATTGGGTGCAAAATCGGGTGGTGTACCTTGAGCCATCGCCGAAAAGCTGCCGGCCAGGTAGACGGTGCCGGCAACAACGCCTCGTGTGAAGTTTCCTGCATGTCTGAACATCGGGGCCTCCTCTGCGACACAGAGAGTCAATGTCGAAAATAAATCATCCCAATGGCCGCGTTCGCGGGAGCCGCGTTCGCGCGCCCAAACCTAGCCTCGGCGTTAGCTCTACCGGGTCGGGGCCGCGGCACCACCGGCCTCGGCGCTCGCCGGGGCGTCGACGGAACCCATCTGCTTTCCGTCAGGAAGCGTGACTGCCATGAACTGCCCGCCACTGCCGCCGTCACGCAGCGGGTGGATCACGGCTTTGACTTTCATGCCGGGCGTGAGCGTCTTCGGACGCCAGCCCTGCCGCGCCAAGCCGGCCGGGCCGCCCATCTCGATGGCCCATTGTACTTCCTGACCTTCGGCATTGTTCACCATCAGCAGGATCCAGCTATGGGGATTGGTCCACTGGAATTCCTTGACGGTGCCTTCCAGGGTCGTCGACTTCTGGGCATCGAACATGGCGAACGAGTGATGCGCCACAGCAGGGATCGCAGACATGGTAACGGCAGATATGGCAACCGCGATTCCTGCGAGACCAAGTACATTGCGTTTCATAGGGCGTCTCCAGTTGAGTGTTTCTCTGGTATCTTCGCTTAACAAAGAACGACCAACATCAAGTGCTGCCACACCGCGTCCTTGGTGGCGCATCCCTCATGGCCGACGTACGCCCGCCACGGAGGAAAGGCTGCGATGTGGCTCGCCGCAGACATAGTCTTCGAGCCAAACATCGTCGCGCAGTGTGTAGACGAAGCGCGCCTGCCAATCCCCGGTGTAGTACATCGGATCGTGGATGGTAATGACATCCTCAAGCTGCGTCGGGCTGATCCGGCGGATGCGCTCGACGGTGCGCAACTCGTCGGTGTGGGGCGCGCCGGTGGCGTCCACGAAGGTCTTTTCGTTGAAGCCGGCGGTTTCGATAACCAGCGTATCGCCTTCGTAGCGGCCGACCGAATGACCGTTGTAGAGCGGGAGGGTTGTCAGTTCGTCCTCGCCAGGCAATGGCTTGTCCATCGCGATCACGCGGACCTGATGGTTGAGTTCATGGACTATCGTGACCTGCCCACGTGGCGCCTGAAAGATCTGAAACGGATACGGCGTAGCGAGCGCGCGTGGCAACCCATCCGGCACGCAGTATCTGCGCGCGTTATCGATGATGGAACCGTTCTTCAGCCCCGCGATGTTCTTTTCGTAGGCGGCTTTGCCAGCCGCGGTGAGCGGCAGCTCACCGCCGCCAATGATCTGGATCTTGGCCCGATATTCGGTCGCCCAATAAGTTCCGGAAATATCGGGCGTCTGGGCATAAGCCGAACTGGACAGCGCCAATACGGCGCATAAAGCAGCGCAAGCCGAACCGGCAACAACCGAGATCCTGAAGGTTCCCACAGGTCCTCCCAGCGTCGGTTACTGATATCGCGGCGGCCAACGTGGCTCCACCCGCTCAGCATGCCGTGACCTTAACACACCATGCCGTGGGACAAAAGCATGTTGCCACTCCGTGCGCTGGAATTCCGTTGGCCGTGCAGTTCTGCTTCGGTCAGGGGAGTTTCGAGCTGCCCGCCGATTTGACGTGCTGAATGGTATGAATTATATTGCATGAATTATAGTTCATACCATCGTTGGCACTGATGTCGAGTTCGAAACCGAGCCGCAAGACACGAGACCAAGCCACCCGCGAAACGCGCGTTGCCGCAGACACATTCGCGGCTGCGCTCGGCCGCTTGGTGCGCCAGGGCCGCGCCAGGCGCGGCATGACGCGCCGCCAACTGGCGCAGGATTCCGACACCTCCGAGCGCTATCTCGCTCAGATCGAAGCGGGGCAGGGCAATCCGTCCGTGATCGTGCTCAAGTCGATTGCGGAAGCACTCGATGTGCCGATCATCGATCTGCTGCCGCGCCCGAAGGGCCGCGCGGCGGCGCTCAATCGCATTCTTGATCT
>DATGVJ010000059.1:0-29192 GCA_035300505.1 Xanthobacteraceae bacterium | reverse complement strand
TGCCATGATTCCATGAATCTCAACATATCCGGGAACGATAGTGTCGTCGGTCCGCCAAATCGGATGGACGCGTGATGGCGGAACAGTTCGTGCTGTCGGGTCTCGCCGATTCTGACACACCCGCCGAAGATGATATCCGGGCTGTGTTGCTGGTAGGAGAGCGCGATCTTTTCGAGCGAGCCAGGCTCGAGCATGTCGTCGCTGCATAACCAGTTCAAGACCTGACCGGTCGCCAACGCAAATCCCTTGTTGAGCGCATCAGACTGACCGTCATCGGGCTCGATAACGGCCGCAGACAATTGCGACCGATAATCCTCAATAATGTCGAGCGAGCCGTCCGTGGAGCCACCATCAACCACGATGTATTCAAGATTCTCGTAGCCTTGATCGAGCACGGACTTGAGACACGCCTCAAGATAGTGTGCTTGATTGTAGCTGACAGTGACAATTGAAATGCGCGGCTTCGACGAAGCGCGCTCAATGTCTTTGCTGAGCGACAACGATTCGGGTAATACATCGTAATCGCCCGCCAAATCAACCGCCGCCCACGGTCGCGTATTCGCAAGTGCCCCCTTCGGCACCGCAATTGCCGGCAGACCAGTGGTCTGGCCTTCGAGCATAGCTAGATCGGTCGACAGCGATTCCCGAGCCAGGAAGGCAAATGCACCGACCTCAGTCACGCGTTCGCTGCCTCCTCTGCTCAGCCATTTGAGGAATGAGCCAGGGGCCGGCTTGCGCAAAAGTCCCGGCAAGATCCAGGGACTGGGCTGTCCATAGCCCGGTGCTAGCACAACAGGATCACGGCCGGCCTGCTGCACCAGTTGGGCAAAACAGTTAGCTTGCTTGCCATCTGCGACAATCACGATTGGTCCAGGCCGGCCGGCCGCCAGCTTCAAAAGCCCGCTGACGACGGCGTCGAAATCCTGGACCGATCGCGAGCGGGACATATACGGCAGCCGGTGCCACCATCGCGCTGCGTCCTGGCGTTCCGACGCGCCAACAGCGCTGTGAATCCCCGGTCGGGGCTCCGGGGATCTGACACTTCGTATTGAGACATCGAAGCTAGGCGCTTGCCTCGGCACCCGTTTGGGCCACGGGATCTCACGTTGTGCGATTTCCGTATCGATGACGCCGATCTCGTGATTGCAGATGTCGATATTCGCGACAATCTCGTCAACCGACGCAACGAACATACGGGCCGGACGTACTTCGCCCATGCCACTGATTTCGATGCAGTGGTGCACCATTGATCGCCTATCCCTGCCGATTCACGTTGAGAGCTGGAGTCCGATCGACCGGCTGACGCTGAGCTGCATCGAGCTGAGCCCGGAACAATTCGCCCTCCCGCCGGCGCGATGCAAACAGCCAGGCAGGGTCAGCGCTGAGATGCGGCGCAATGCGCCTTGAGGCAAAGTTGACCAGGTCGGTCTGCCAACCATAGCGCTGCGCGGTTGCGGCGAGCGACTGCGCTGCGTCCAAGAAGCGGTACTGCTTCATGAGGTTCATTTCGACTATGTTCAAATAATGCTGGAACCGGACCTTGATGCGCCGCTCAAATCGTGAGCAAGCTGCTTCGATGCCGTCACGGCACGCGACGACAACAATTTTTGCAATGCGTTTGGCCGATTCTTCCGTGGTTTCCAGCATGTGAGTGGCATCGAGACCAAAATGTTCGAAATCGTGTTTGAACGACGCATACACGGACGTGCTCTCCGCCAGCACCTGGATGATCGGAATGCGGCATGCGGCGGTCGAAGTCGCAGCGACGGTGCCGCCGCTGCCGGCGCCAATAAAAAGCGAGCAATGGCGCGAAAGATGCGCACACTCCCTCAGTGACAGGTGACCGACATAACGCGAATTGGGATGGGCAAGTTGCACTGGCAGATTGGTTGAAAGGATGACCGTCGTCGACGGCAACGCTGCGTAGATATGCTGGGCAATTTCCTGAGCAAGGTCAATCGTCATGTGCGATTGGCCGCTCTTGGAAGTACATTCGAAAAGGATACGGTGCTCGAAGGATGACACGCCAGCCTCGGAAACGTACCGGTCGGCGCGGTGTTTTTCTTCATCCGTCAGATGTATGACGTTTTCAATTGGCACTGTGATCGGCCGCCCATAGCTGCGCAAGATGCTAGGCCGGATCGTGCCATCGAAGTTTTGAAAGTTGTTGGGCCAGATCTGCGAGAAGTAGGCGTGGTCAAAATCGTGGCGCACGAGCCGACGCGTTGCCTCACGTTCGAAAAGGCGCCACATGGACTCGTGAAAATCCCAGCCTGGAATCGGCACTTCCCATACCGCATTGA
Source organism: Xanthobacteraceae bacterium (assembly GCA_035300505.1). Classification (GTDB taxonomy): domain Bacteria; phylum Pseudomonadota; class Alphaproteobacteria; order Rhizobiales; family Xanthobacteraceae; genus VAZQ01. The sequence goes on along the minus strand of DATGVJ010000059.1, from coordinate 26,889 downwards.
TGTGGGGATTGTTGCGGAGAAGTCCGGCACATTGTGACGAAATCGCCCAGGTAATATGGGCGTCGGGAAAATCCTTACGAAGCTGACGAGCCAAGATCGTGGCGTAGAGACAGTCGCCGTTGGCGCCGAGTTGGCCTAGCAGAATGCGGTCCATCGTGCGAACAACCTACTTGTGTGGATTTGGTGGAGCAGAAGCCGGCTCCCGTTGTCCGACGCCGCACATCGAATCGACGATCTCGAGGATGGATTTGTGCGGTCGCCGCCCTATCGCCTGCGCGAGGCGGCCGACCGAGACTTTGAAAGTAGGCCCTGGATCCAACGGTGGTAGCACCTCGCGGATATGCCGATGATAGTCGAGACCGTAACGCGCGAAAATGGCATCGATTGCCGCCCGAGCATGCCAAGTGTGACCCGAGGCTAAAATGAAATCCTGGTCGGGCGCACGCTCGCAGATATCTATCGCAATATCCATCAATTCGTCGGCCGCGCTCCAATCACTCCAGAAATCTAGGGTCCTGACCTCTACCTGCGTACCGGCCTCCGTCAGCGCGGCTGACAGGGCGCGCGCAATCCTTGGAACGAAAAAGCTGTCATCGCGCCGCACAGACTCATGATTGAACATGATCAGGTTCGATGCGGCGATCCCGTGATTCCGACGATAGTGTGCGATGAGCTCCAGGCTGGATATCTTACCGATGCCGTAGAGGCAAGTTGGTCGGTAGGCTGTCGTTTCATCGATCGTCCCCGACCAGGGCGCCGGAAAGATTTTCGACGAGCCTGCATAGATCACCCGCATGCCGGCACGGCGTTCCCGCGCATAGTCAAGCAGCACGTGAAGCGCGAGCACGTTGACAGCCATCATTTCCCGCCAGACAGCTTCATAACTGAACCCGGCCGCTCCATGAACGGCAGCAACGTGAAACGCCACGTCGGGCGCGACGACCTGCAAGAGCTTGGCGAGGGTCTCGGTATCCTTGAGGTCGAGGCTGACATAGCGGAAAGCGTCTCCAGTGGGGACATGCCGACTTGTAGGCTGTCGTCCGACGCCAATCACGGCGTATTGCCTTCGAATCAGAGCCTCTGCCAGATAGCCGCCATCCTGCCCGTTGACACCCAGGACTAAAGCATTGCGCATCGGGAGTTTCCCTCAACTCTCTAAATCAGGTTCAGACGATTTCAATTTCCGGGAACGGAAAGATCATCTTGCCACCGCGATCGAGGAAGGCTTGTTCGCGCCGCAGTATTCCTTCCTTGAAGTGCCAGGGAAGGACCAGAAAATAGTCGGGGTTCATAGCCCGCGCGTCCGGCTCCGACACGATCGGGATGTGCGACCCCGGCGTCAGAGCGCCAAACTTGTCTGGATTGACCTCGGCGATCGCGCTGACCTGCTGCTCTGTAATGCCGCAGAACTGCAGAAGAACATTGCCTTTTGTGGAGGCCCCATAGCCCAGCACACGTTTACCGTCGGCAGCAAGACCCTGCAGAAGGCGCCGTAAATCGTCACGATGTCGGAAAACACGTTCCTCGAATTCCCGGTAGGGGCGCGGCGTGTGTAGCCCCATCCGATCCTCTTGCTCCAGCATCCACTGAATCACGACTTCGTTCGATGCGCACGGGCTCTTGGTCTTGGCTGCGGTCACAGCGAAGCTGCCGCCATTGACGGCATTCATCTGCACATCGACGATTCTGAGCCCGGCGGCGTTCAGGATGTGCTGCACTACAAATAGCGAGTAGAATTCCAGATGCTCATGGCAGATCGTATCGTACGAACACATCCGCAGCATGGAAGGCATGTAGCTCTGCTCGAAGTGCCAAAGTCCATCCGGCGCCAGGATGCTCTCGATTTGCGTTGCAAAAGCAATCGGATCTTCGAGGTCGTAGAACATTGCAATCGACGTAATAAGACGCGCCGCCGACCCGGTCACGGACCTATAGCAATCGGCCGAGAAAAACTCTGGAACCAGTTGCACATCGTCGGGATAGAACTTCCTGAACTTCTCGCCGGTCGGATCTATGCCGATCCGCTTGAGACCGGGCGTCGTGTAAGCTTTGAGCGAGATACAATCGTTCGATCCGATGTCGAGCACGGTGTCCGCAGGCTTCAGATCGACTCTGCGTTCAAGGTGCCGAATTTTGCGCGTCAAGTGATCGACCATCGACTGGTTCAGGCCAGATCGGTAGCCATAGTCGTCCCCGTACATCTCCTCTGGCTCATAGGAATGCGCCAGTTGCAAGAGACCCGAGTCCGGACACCAGACGAGCTCGAGTGGCCCCGAGGTCAATCTCTGATCGCACGACCTGGGGAAGATGCCGGTCAACTGCTGTTCACCCAGGCTCAACACCGAAATAAGATTGCCCCCTCCTCCAGCCCTGCAGCGATTTATTTTCCGATAGCGAACGTCGCTTTTGATCATGATAAAGGCCTTTTGATCCAACGCCTACCTCGAACGCCCCTCATTCCGTGGCCAGTGGCCGGCAGAACTTTTTTTCGCCATTAGCCTCCAGTGTCGTCCGATCACTGGGTCCGTCGTAAAGGACGCATCCATGTTTCAAATGCTGCCCTCGCATCATGTTTGCGGTCGCCTGGGAATCCTATAAATCGGTGGGAACACTGACTCCCGAGCCGTGGGGTGTGCTAGCGATAGTTGCTGTACACTCATCAAGATGTTAGAACTTGCTCTGACTATCCGCATTCAAGTGAAGGAAAATCTAATGTTGGTCAAGCTTCGTTCAATATCGTCGCTCCTGCGTTTTGGCTACTTGATCCCGATAGCTTCGAGTTCATTCGTTGGCATCCCGTTGCCTCGCTCGATTGACCCGAGTTTACAATTCGGAAATGCAAGTACGGCAGCCTCCAGCGCCCCGAAATTTCTTTGATGTCACGGCAACGTCGCGACAAAGTCGAAATTCATCGCCATGTCTGAGGTTTTACGACAGGAACGTTGACATGGAGTGCCAAGTTTGCACTAATCTCCTAACGACAGAAAGCGCAGACTCCGCATGAAGGGTAATTCAGGAACTGCTGGCAGTTTGCCCCATTTTGGCAGGGGCGAAAGATTACCGCGTCGGAAAATATATTGCGATCAGACTTCAATCAGGAGATGTTCATCGAGCGAACCTTCCGCTCGTCGCTCTCTCAGGCTATCCGGTGCTTCGCTATCGTCGGCTATCCACACGAATGCCTGACGGGTGATCGGCCAGACAGGTGAACCGTCACGCGCCGAGGTTTGCGTTGCCAGCCGCGTCTCCCTAGACTGGACCATGCCCAATGGATTTCCCCGAATGCCTTGGTTTCCCGATCGTTGGCGAAGAACCGCTATTCGCGCGTTGATCAAATGCCGGTTGCGTGCGTTCGGCATGACGCCGGAAAGCCGCCGCGTAAATTACATGTTGCGCATGCATGATCAGTGCTCCGACGGTGAATTTTTACAAAGCATCATCGAATTTTTCCATCTTCATGGCGGACCATTGCCAAGCCAGATTGAACAAGGAAAGCTAAAACTTAAAGAGTCTCGGGCAAGACGCGTGTCTGTTGTTAGGCGACAAATGCTCAACTACATATACCAATTGAATCGAAGTGCCGCAGCAAATCATAATCCGGACGAATGCTTCATAATGGGAACCCGGCAATTGCTCACGCCTTCGATCTGGGCTGCCAGGGCTGCTGAACTGAACATTCACCGGCAAACGACACGACTGCGTTCAATGCCTAAAAAATTCGCTCATTCAGGAAACTATCTCATTTCAGCAATCGCAAGCTTATATAAGGGAGGGCCTTACATTGAGCAATTCTTGGAAAATATGACCTCCCAATCATTTTTCGATCAAGCCGAACTCATCATCATCGACGCTCATTCCCCGGACGGGGAAGCCGAAGTAATCAAACGTTACCAAAGCACATACAATAACATTGTCTATAGACGTTTGGACCGTCGCGTCGGTATCTACGAGGCATGGAACCTTGCCATCAAATTGGCGAGGGGAAAATATTTAACGAATACCAATCTGGACGACCTCCGCCGGATTGATTCAATCGAACTCCAGGCAAGAGCGTTGGAATCATGCCATTTCGCAGATGTGACCTATCAGGATGTATTTTACACGCTTGATCACACTCTGAGTTTTGATGAAATTTCGAAATTCAATTTCAAGACAGAATTGCCACTTGTTACCGCACACAATCTGTTAGAGATGAATCTGCCCCATAATGCCCCGATGTGGCGAAAGAGCCTTCACGACGAAGTTGGGTTTTTTGATGCGTCATTGACATCGGCAGCCGATTGGGAATTCTGGCTGAGGTGCTATTTAAAGGGTAAGACATTTTGGAAAAACAATACGCCTCACGTTTCCTATTTTCAAAACCCGCGAGGAGTCTCAACAAATCCCGATACGCTTGGCATGGTTGAAATTCGGATGATTAGCCGAAAATACAGTGGCAAGTTGACGTCCAGATATCTCGTAATGTCCCGAAAGTCGCTTGCGGACGCCCTCGACGTCAATCTGGACTGGGACACGAATTCTACACACTACAGTGCCGTTCAACGACATTTAGCATTACTCGGCGCCGGCCGACGAGTTGACGGAATATCAGAATGAAATTGATTCTAGACGGAGTTTTCGTTCAGCTGACTTCGACTGGTATCGCCCGCGTCTGGTCAAGCATCCTGCCTCGGCTCGCAAACATTCGCAATCTCGAGATTACTCTCTTAAACCGTGGCGGATCGCCTCAGGTACCTGGCATCCGACAATTTGATTTTCCGTCATATTCGGTGAATACAAACACAGCTGACGATTCACTTCTGGTCGACCGCGTATGTATTGACCTTGGGGCTGACGTATTTATGTCGACCTATTATACAACTCCACTCAGCATTCCCTCCGTACTCCTGGTCCATGACATGATTCCGGAGGTGTTGGGCTTTAACCTCAATCAGCGACCTTGGCAGGAAAAGCAAATAGCAGTTAGCTTTGCGAGCTACTATGCATGTGTTTCTGCCAAAACACGAGCTGATCTCATTAATTTCTACCCGGCCGCCAATAATCGTGCGATCGTGACCCATTGTGGGGTGGAAAGAACGATTTTTTACCCGAGGACAGAATCCGAGGTTTTCAGTTTCAAGTGCAAGTATGGCATTTCGAGGCCGTATTACATTACGGTGGGATCGCGCGGCCAGCCTCAGGGATACAGAAATTCATCGCGTTTCTTCAGAGCATTGCGAAAGTTTCGCGACTTCGACATTGACGTTGTTTGTATCGGCGGGGAGCCGACAGTCGATCCGGAATTTCTCCGCGGTCTTCCACAAAACGTCTCAGTTCGCCACATCATTTTGGACGATGACGATCTTGCACGTGCCTATTGCGGCGCGGAATCCCTCGTATTCCCTTCTCTCTACGAAGGGTTTGGTCTTCCCGTTATTGAGGCGATGTCATGTGGTTGTCCCGTAATTGCCACCAAATTTGGTTCGCTCGAGGAGGTCGCTGGCAATGCGACAATTGCGATTTCTGGACACAATGACGACGAGATCGTTCACGGCATAAGGCTCGTCAGAGATCCCTCAATCCGCTCACGGTTGAAAGAAGCGGGATTTCGACAAGCGACAACATTTGATTGGGATCGAATGGTGTCTGGAATCTTCGAGCTTCTTTGCAAGGCCAAGGACGAAGCTACGAGCCCAGCATTCGCGGAATTCAGACAAGAATGGAAACGCTTGCGCTCGATCCAAGCCCAGGTCGATACATTTCCATTAGCAAAGTCATAGGTGCGACGAATCGACCGGTTGGGAGATACGAGCACACTCAAACTTGCACAAAGGGCTCCATTGGATCAACCTTTCACACTCCGGCTCATCTCCTCCCCCACCATCAGCCTCACCACATCCGGCATCGTGTGTGCGGGCTGCCATCCGAGATCGGTCCGCGCTTTGTCGGCGTTGCCTTTGCTGCACATGATCTCCGATGGCCGAAAAAACTGACTGTCCGTTTCAACGAAATCCTTCCAGTCGAGGCCCAATTCAAAAAAGGCCGCCGCCACGAAATCCTGCAAGCTATGGCTTATTCCGGTCGCGATGACGAAATCATCCGCGACCGAATGCTGGAGCATGCGCCACATCGCCTCGACATAGTCTGGAGCCCAACCCCAGTCGCGTTGCACCGCAAGATTGCCAAGGTGCAACGATCCTTGTCGACCCGCCTTGATGTTGCAGGCGGCATTTACGATTTTTTTTGTTACGAAGCGGTCCGGTCGCAACGGCGATTCGTGATTGAACAGAATCCCGCTCGCCGCAAACAAGCCATAGGCCTCCCGATAGTTGACGGTCGCCCAAAAGGCAGCCGCTTTGGCAACAGCGTAAGGGCTTCGCGGATGAAAGGGCGTCGTCTCGGTCGCAGCCGCTGTCCCGATGTCTCCGAAACATTCGCCGGAGCTCGCGTTGTAAATTCTCGTATCAAACTCAAGAAACCGGATCGATTCCAAAAGGTTGAGCGTGCCGATGCTGATGCTTTCCACCGCCTCGATCGGCTGGCGAAACGAAAGCTCGACGGAAGTTTGGCCGGCGAGATTGTACACCTCATCCGGCTTCGTCTTCTTCAAAACCTGAAGAGTGCTGCGGAAATCGGCAATCAGCATTGATTCCCGTTCGATGGAATCGAGTATCGAAAGCCGCGCCAAGTTAGCGAAACTGGAAGCTTGCGCATCACGTGATGTGCCGATGACGCGATAGCCTTTTTCAAGCAGGAGTTTCGCGAGGTAGGCGCCGTCCTGGCCCGAGACCCCGCATATCAAAGCCGTTTTCACGCCAACACAGCCCTGACCCGCTCCGGCGTCAACGGCAGGTCGCGGATGCGCCTGCCTGTTGCGGCCGCGAACGCATTGGCGAGTGCGGCCGCCGCCGGCCCTTGCGATGCTTCGCCCGCACCGAGCGACGGCAGGTTGCGCCGATCAATCAGCACCGTCTCGACCTTCGGCACATCCGGCATGGTGAGAATCGGATAGACATAGAGAAGCGGCGTATCCGGTTCGGCATCGACCGAGCGGGTCGTGCCGTTCACCTTCAGGCTGATTGCCATGGCGGTTGAGTCTCCTGGACGGGGTAGCATTGACGGGGTAGCATTGAGGTGGGTATCTCTGCCCTTGTTCAACTGTCACAATATCTTGCGACAATCGCGTACACCAGCTTCACCTCACCGCGATATCGCCCCGGTCCCAGCCGGCCTTGGTCTCGGCCTGGAATTCGGCAAAACGACCGGACCCGATGGCGGCACGTGCGCCGGCTGTGAGTTCCTGGTAATATGCAATATTGATCTCGGAGAGCAGCATGGCGCCCAGCATTTCGCCGGCTTTGGTGAGATGATGCAGATAGGCGCGCGAATAATCGCGCGCCGCCGCGCAACTACTCGCCTCATCGAGCGGACGCGGGTCCTCGGCGTGGCGCGCATTCTTGAGCGCGATCGGGCCATGGCACGTAAAGGCAACGCCGTGGCGGCCATTGCGGGTCGGCATGACGCAATCGAACATGTCGATGCCGCGCGCAATTGCGTCGAGAATGTCCTCGGGCCGCCCCACCCCCATCAGGTAACGGGGGCGCTCCGTGGGCAACATGGGCGCCGTTGCTTCCACGATCCGGGCCGTCACGTCCGGGGATTCCCCGACCGCCAACCCGCCGATGGCATAGCCCTCGAAACCAATGTCCACGAGCGCACGCGCACTCGTCCCCCGCAGTTCCACGTCATCGCCCCCCTGCACGATACCGAACAGAGCAAAACCGGTTCGCGCCCGGCACTCGAACGCGCGCCTGCTGCGCTCGCCCCAGCGTAGCGACAATCGCATCGCGCGTTCGATCGCGTCGCGTGGCGCCGGGAGCTTGATGCATTCGTCGAGTTGCATGGCGATATCGGAACCCAGGAGCGCCTGGATTTCGATTGCGCGTTCGGGCGTCAAGACGACCTGGGCGCCATCGAGATGCGAACGAAAGGTGACGGCGTTGTCGTCGATCTTGCGCAATCCCGATAGGGACATGACCTGGAACCCACCGGAATCGGTGAGGATCGCATGCGGCCAGTTCATGAATTTGTGCAAGCCACCAAGTGTCGCAACACGCTCCGCGCCAGGCCGCAGCATCAGGTGATAGGTATTGCCAAGAACGATGTCGGCACCGGTCGCCCGCACGGTCGCGGGCGCCAATCCCTTGACTGTCGCCTGCGTGCCAACCGGCATGAAGGCCGGCGTTGCGACCGAGCCGTGCGGCGTCTCGATCGTGCCGCAGCGCGCGGCACCGTCGGTGGCAAGAAGGCGGAATGAAAAAACAGAGGGCATCAGGGGCCAATCATGAATATCGAAGAGGTCTACCTTCAGGGTCGAAAGGCGGGGAACCATTTCATAAGGCGGTCGTTAACAACGTTCCCGAAATGAACAAGCGGGTACCATCGACGCAATGCTGCTTCCCGGCGCGGGTCCAGGCATCTTGTCAGGCGCACCAGCGATTCGGCCAGCATCCAAGGTGCGGCCTCCCTCGTGAGGTGCCGCAGGAAAGTCTGGCGAGCGTGTTGCCCGCGTTGAAGCCATTCCGATTCGTGAGAACGAATGATGCCATCGAGATCGCGTACCTGCCCCTCATCGACAAATAAAGCAAACGACCAGTCAATGCCACCAATCGGAATCCAACGGTCCGAAAGTATCACTGGTGCAATTCCCATCTGACAGGCCTCGAAAAGCCTGACGCTTGACGTTCCCCAACCACGCGGACAAAGCGCATATTTGGAGGAAGCCAGGATTTCGGCGTAGCGCCGTCGCAGGGTGTCGTTGTATCGGATATCAACGAAGGCCGCCTGGTCGGTGGCTTCGACCAGAATATCCTTGGGAAGGTCAGGAGGCCGCCGCAAGACGTAGTAACGTACAAGCCGTTTGCGTATCCGGCTCGATTGCTTCCCCGTGAAGCTATAGAGATATATCTTCTCGATTGGATGATCGGACAGTTCTTTCACGTATTCGTTCGCGTCGCCTCCCTCATGAAAAAAATAGTTCGTCGTTTCGGTCCGACTGTCCGTAAGCCAGCATTTTTCGTTGCTCGCATAGACACCCGGAATGAAGAACGACGGCTTGTCCCATTCAGAGACGCAAAAGCACTTGTCGGGATGGTGCCGCATCAGCTTGGATTGCCGCAAATAAGCCCAATCGTCTCGTTGAAAGAGGATGATATCTGACAGCCCCGGCTCGTGGGCCACTTGGAAATAGGTCGGCGCGCCTTCAAGCACAATTGCTCTAAGTGCTGGGCCGCAACTCTCTTCGAAGTAAACGCTCAGCATTCTTGCACTCGGCACAATCTAGCGTCGAAACAACAAACACGCATCGCCATAGGAATAAAACCGATAGCCCGCCACAATGGCATGCGCATAAGCGCGCTGCATCACCTCCAGGCCGCAGAAAGCCGAAACGAGCATGAACAGGGTCGAGCGCGGTAGATGAAAGTTGGTCATCATCACGTCAACGGCGCGAAACCGGTAGCCGGGCGTAATGAAGATCGCGGTCTCGCCGGTCCAGGCATGTATCACGCCATCTTCACCGCTTGCGCTTTCCAGAACGCGCAGCGAGGTGGAACCCACCGCGACAATGCGCCCGCCGTCCTGGCGAACCTTGTTGAGGGCAGCAGCCGTGCGGGCACTCACATTGCCCCATTCCTGATGCATGCGATGTGCGTTCGTATCCTCCGCCTTGACGGGCAGAAATGTGCCGGCACCGACATGAAGCGTCACTTTGTGCAGCGCGATCCCGCGCGCCATCAGGCGATCAAGCAAAGCGGCGGTAAAATGCAAGCCGGCCGTCGGCGCGGCAACCGAGCCCTCGTCCTGCGCAAACACAGTCTGATAGTCGGTGCGGTCGCGGTCGTCGGGTTCACGATTTGATGCGATATAGGGCGGCAGGGGCATCACGCCGCATTCCGCGATCGCCTGATCAAGCACCGCACCATGGAACGCAAAGGCGAGCGTTAGTTCGCCACCATCGCCTTTGGCTTCGACGGTCGCGTCGAGTTGGCCAAGCAGGCAGACGCGGCCCTCATCCCCAAAACGCACCACGTCGCCTGGGTGAAGCCGTCGGCCTGGCTTCACGAAGGCCGTCCAGCGCGAACCGTCAAGGCGGCGGTGCAGCGTCGCCTCGATCGGGGTTTCGACTCCGCGCCCGATGCGACGGCCCGAAAGCCGCGCCGGAATGACCCGGGTGTCATTGACCACCAGCGCATCGCCGGGACGCAGCAGATCAGGAAGTTCTCGGACGACGTGATCTCGGCATTCCGGTCTCGTCCCGGGATCAACCACAAGCAGTCGCGCGGCGTCCCGCGGCGATGCGGGACGCAGAGCAATCCGCTCAGGTGGCAAGTCGAAATCGAAAAGTTCGGTGCGCACGCCCAATCAGGCTGCGTCAGCCGCCATCTTCGCGGAGATGATCTTGTCGGGATTGACGACGGGTTCGCCGCGCTTGATCTTGTCGACGTTTTCCATGCCCTGCGTCACCTGGCCCCAGACCGTATACTGGCCATTGAGGAAGGAGGCATCGTCGAAGCAGATGAAGAACTGGCTGTCGCCGGAATCAGGACTTGCCGAACGTGCCATCGAGACTGCGCCGCGCTTGTGCGGTTCCTTATTGAATTCCGCCTTGAGCTTCTTGCCAGACCCCCCTGTGCCTGTGCCTTGCGGACAGCCAGTCTGTGCCATGAAACCGTCGATGACGCGATGAAACACGATGCCATCATAGAACCCCTCCCGCACCAGCTCCTTGATCCGTGCCACATGGCCGGGCGCGAGGTCGGGTCGCATTTCGATCACCACCTTGCCTTTGGTGGTATCGAGGATCATCGTGTTTTCAGTCGTCATTGTTGCTCCGCTTGGATTGGCCGGTCGTCGATGAATCGGATCGCGATAGGACGGCCCGCGACCGCACCGCCCATAGTGTCTGTGAACGGCATCGGCGAGCATCGGTCAAGCGTCGCCGTGATAGCCGCCAGGTAGGTTTCCCGCTGATCTCGGGTTGCCTCGGGGGTCGTATAGGTCACGCGCGGCGTGCCGATCATCTCGCCATTGCGTTTGAAGCTCAGCCGCACGGACATCTGCATGCCGGCGCGCGCCAACGACGGCTCCGGCGGAACCCAGCAGCCGCGCAGTGCGTCGAACATTTCACCGATCGTATCGAGCTTCCGTGCCTCGGGCGTAGCGCCATCGCTATTGCGACCTTGCGTCTGCGACGCGCTTTCCGCCGCTGCGACGGTTTCGATCGTCAGGCGCAGATCCTGTCCAAGCGGATATTGCGTCTCGGGAATGCACGGCCGATGCCGGAATACGCTGCAAACTGTCGGCAAGCAGGGGTGCTTGTCGAACACGCTGCAGACGGCGCCTGCCGGCTCCGCTTCGAAGAGCATTGCCGCCGCCAAAATAACTACGCCGGCAACGCCGAGAATTGCGCCCACTGACCGCATGTCAGCCTCACTGGTGCGGCTTCAATGCGCCGCTCGTCATCCACTGGAGCGCTTTCCGTTCACGTTAACCTGGAAATGTGCCAAGACGCGCTCCAGTCTTCTTGCGTAGTCGCATTTTCTGCGGAAAATCGGAAGCCCACGTTTCCGGAAAATGCTCTATCGCTCGATCGTGGCCTTCTTCACGAAATCCATATTCGCAAAGTCTTTGGTGAGATAGGCGTTGCCCTCCGACTGGAGGCGCCCTTGGCTAGGGCCGCGTCCGTTGGGGGCGCCTTCCCCATATTCGCTGTAAAGCTGGTCAACCACGTTCATCCCGGTCGTGATCTGACCGAACGGGGCAAAACCCATCTGGTCAAGCCGGGCATTGTCGCCGAAATTGATGAACACTTGGCTGGTGCGCGAATTGGGGCCGGAGGTTGCGAAGGTGATGAAGCCACGCTTGTTGCTCTGCTTGACCGGATCGTCCGGAATTGTCGCCGAGCGCCATTGTGCGGAAACCTTGGGGTCACCATTGATGCCGAACTGCACCATGAAGCCGCTGATCACACGGAAGAAGCGCGCCTCGTCAAAGAACCCGTTCTTGACCAGATTGTAGAACCGGTCCGCACCGTTCGGCGCATAGTCGCGGCGCACATCGACCACGAAGACGCCCTTGCTGGTATCGAACCGCGCCTTGTAGGTCGCAGGCGCCTGCTCTTTGAGACCGGCCGGATTGAGCAACGCCTGGCCAAATACCGGTGTCGCGAGAACGCCAAGAAACGACCCGAGAAACGATACAAGCAACAATGCCGAACCGATGCTTGTGAATGCGGAACGGAAAGAAGGACGCTTTGTCATGGGGTGCACCATTTGAATCCTTGAGTTGCTTAAGAGGTGTTTGCATTGTGAGAGGTGTTGCATAGTGGCATTAGAGACATCGCAGTTGAAGCGTTTCAATCGAAAGATCACGGGCCGGCCTTGCTGGCGAAACGTGCTTTCAGGCGGTCCGCAACCGGCGGTGGCACGAAGGCCGACACGTCTCCGCCCATCGTGGCAATTTGTCTCACCAGTGTGGCGGTGATCGGGCGGACGCCTGGCGCGGCCGGGATGAAAACCGTCTGCAGGTCAGGCGCCATTGCACCGTTCATGCCGGCCATTTCCATTTCATAGTCGAAATCGGTGGCGCTGCGCAGGCCTCGGATCAGAAGCGTTGCACCTTCGCGCCGGGCAGCCGTCACGACAAGATCGGCAAAAGTTGTGCACCGGAGTTCGCAACCCGCAGCGCGCGCAAGCGGCCCGCAGGTCTCCTCCAGCATGGCCAGCCGGTCCTCCACCGTGAACATCGGCGTCTTGCCCGGATGGGTGCCGATGGCCAGGACAACGCCGTCGGCCAGCCGCGTGGCCTGGCGCACAACATCAAGATGGCCGTTGGTGACGGGGTCAAAGGACCCCGGAAAGAGAGCTATGCGTGGCATGAGGGTGGGTTTAGAGGATTTTCCGGATCGGGGACAGACCCCAAATCAGACCCCAATCAGTCCAAACCGACTGCCTACGCGACCGCAACAACGGCCAAGCCCGCACCGTGCGGATGGTGACGACCGACCGGGTCGTCACCAAGTAAGCAGCCAAACCCGCTGCCTGCTGGGCGGGACCCGATTACGCAGCGGCCCGAATGCAGTTCAATTGCCAAATACGTCCTTGGCGGCGGTAACGAAGCCTTTGCTCGGATTCTTGGCGCAAAACTCCGCAAACTTGGTGATATCCTCCCCAAATTCTTCGAAATCGAACGTGCTTTCGTCATCGACCCCGGCCTGCCAACCGCCGAGCCAAATGATGGCAACCGACAATTTTTCGTTCGCTCCGTCCTTGAGGGCGGAGCACTTGATGGTCGAGACGTCGACTGCATCCCTGGATGGTTTGGGTGCGTTGTCGCCGCTATACTTCTTGGCAGCCGTCATGAGCCCGATCTTGGGGTTCAGGGCACAGAATGCGCCAAGCTCTTCGGCGTAGCTCTTGACCTGTGCATAGTCGAGAACGGTACCACGGTCTTCCGAGGCATTGTATCCGTGCAACCAGATCATGATCACGCCCATCTTCTGGGCGGCCCGCTCCTGTGAAGGATTCGCAGGCGCCGCCTTGTCCGGATTCTTGGGAAACGCTCCGGTCACGGACTCTATCATTTCACCACATGTGATGGTCGAGACATCGATCGCCTCCGCACTGGCAGGGGCGACAGCGAACAAAGACAGTGTGGCGCCCGCAAGCGCACATTTTACGACACGAAACACGGATAAACTCCTTGGTTGGAAAGAATTCCTTGGCCTGCCCAGTGTCGCATGCACGAACTCCTGCAGATCATTCCCGCCGATCGTGCAACGTTTTTCCGGCTCAGACCCCTCGATCGTGGAACAAGCCGCTAAACAAATACTTGCGATTGCGGTCGCCCGGGTAAGGACTTGGGTGCCTTTTCGCGAAGATCAAAATCACGATGAAAAGAATGTGGACGATTTCCGTGGTAATTTATGCGGCTCCCGACCTTCATCAAATCGCCAGTCATGCTAATATCGCACAGGACGCATCAACCGTTCGGGATGACCATGCATAGACCATTCAAGCTCCTCATCGCCGTGGCAGCGATTTCCGTGCTGTGTGCGGCGCCGCCGACAAGTCTCAAAGCCCAGAATCCGCCAAGCGACCGTGAGTTGCAGGTCTATGCCGGCCTGCATGCCGCCGCCGCAAACGGCGACGTGGCCGAGATCGAGCGGCTGCTCAAGGAAGGCGAAAACCCGAACGTGCAGGATGCCAACAGCCGCACGCCGCTGCTGGTCGCCACCTATCGCAAGCACCACAAGGCAGCCGAAGCCCTGCTCAAGGGCGGTGCCAATCCGAACGCGCGCGATCTCCAACGCTTCGACATGCTGACCATCGCGGTGGTGCAGAACGATATCGAGATGCTCAAGCTCGGGCTTGCCAACGGCGTGAGCGCGCGCACCGTCACGGGCCAGAGCGACGCCACCGCACTGATCTCGGCCGCGCATCTGGGCTATGTCGAATTCGTCAAGCTTCTGATCGAAGCCAAGGCGCCGGTCGATCACGTCAACGCGATGGGCTGGACGGCGCTCATTACGGCGGTCGTCCTCGGTAACGGCAGCAAGGAACACGTCGCTACGGTCGAGGCGCTGGTCAAAGCCGGAGCCGAGGTCGAGATCAAGGATCGCCGCGGCACCACCGCCCTTGGCCATGCACGGCAGCGCGGCTATCAGGACATGATCAAGATTCTCGAAGCCGCCGTCAGCCGCAAGACCTGAAAAACACGTCCACAAAAGCAAAGTGCGCGGGCTCGGGGTCGCGAGCACCAAACGGCTGGCGGAAATCCCCGACGTACCGACCATGATCGAAAGCAGAGTCGCAGATGGGTCGAGGGACAGTCCTCTTCATCATAACGATTATGCCGGACGAGGACGTCTGTCGCATCATAAGTGCCCGGAAGGCAACTCGACATGAGCAAGGACAGTACTTCCAAGGTGGTTCGCTATTCTCCTGACAAGCTACCACCTGACAAGACCGATTGGGCTCGCGTCAATGCCATGACCGATGAGGAGGTCATGGCGGCAGCCTTGTCTGATCCCGATGCACAGCCGCTCACACCCGAACAGTTGGCAAGAATGCGGCGCGTGTCGCGCGTGAAAGTGCTTCGACAGCGTCTCGATATGACGCAGGCGGAATTCGCCGAAGCGTTCCATCTGCCGATCACGACCTTGCGTGACTGGGAACAGCACCGGAGCACGCCGGACGCGCCGGCGCGTGCGTTGTTGCTGGCGATCGAGCGCGACCCCAAAGCGATGAAGCAACTTCTAGCGGAAAAGGTGGCGTAGTTGAAATTTGTAACCAGCCTTCGCCATTCTGGCGAAGGCTGGTTGCAAACCTTACGCCCCATTCTCCCCGTTCTCGGCTTCTTCGGTGACGCGTTCGACTGAGACGACGCGTTCGCCGTCGGCGGTTGAGAAGATAATCACGCCCTGGGTCGAGCGGCCGGCGATACGGATGCCGTTAACCGGGCAGCGGATGAGTTGGCCCCCGTCGGTGACGAGCATGATCTGATCGCTCTCATCGATCGGGAACGAGGCCACGACGGGACCGGTCTTCGGCGTGAGCGACATGGCCACAATGCCTTTGCCGCCACGTCCCGTGGTCCGATATTCGTAGGACGACGTGCGTTTGCCGAATCCACGCTCCGACACGGTAAGCACGAACTGTTCGGCCGCCGACATTTCGACGTAACGCTTCTCGCCAAGCTCGATCGCTTCGCTGACTGCCTCTTCGGCATCCGCAACCGTCTCTTCGGCTTCCGAGGCGCCGCCGCGCCGCACCGCAATGGCGCGCTTGAGATAGCCCACCCGTTCTTCCGCCGTCGCATCGAGATGATGCAAGATCGTGAGCGAAATAACCTTGTCGCCATCGCCAAGGGTGATGCCACGCACGCCCATCGAGGTGCGGCCCTGGAACACGCGCACGTCGTCGACCGGGAAGCGGATGCATTGACCGCTCGCACTCGTGAGCAGCACGTCGTCGCGCTCGGTGCATATCTGCACGTCGACGATCGCTTCGCCGTCGTCGAGCTTCATCGCGATGATGCCGGAGCGGCGCACGTCGACGAAGTCGGAAAGCTTGTTGCGCCGCACCGTGCCCCGAGTCGTGGCGAACATCACATCGAGCTCAGCCCAGGATTTCTCGTCCTCCGGCAACGGCATGATGGTCGTGATCAGTTCGCCCTGCTCGAGCGGGAGAATGTTTATCAGCGCCTTGCCGCGCGCCTGAGGGGCAGCCGGTGGTATGCGCCAGATCTTCTCCTTGTAGACGCGGCCGTGCGAGGAGAAGAACAGTACGGGCGTATGGGTATTGGCGACGAATAGCCTGGTGACGAAATCCTCGTCACGCGTCTGCATGCCGGCACGGCCTTTGCCGCCGCGGCGCTGCGCCCGATAGGTAGAGAGCGGGACGCGCTTGACATAACCGAGATGCGAGACCGTGACGACCATGTCCTCGCGCTGGATCAGGTCCTCGTCCTCCATCTCGCCTTCCTGGTCGAGGATGACGGTACGGCGCGGCGTCGCGAACTGTCTCTTCACTTCATCGAGTTCGTGTTTGACGATGGCCAGGATGCGCGCACGCGATCGCAGGATGTCGAGGTAATCGGCAATCTCGGCCGCAAGCTTGTCGAGTTCGTCCTTGATCTCGTCGCGGCCCAAGGCGGTAAGCCGCTGCAGGCGCAGATCGAGGATCGCCCGCGCTTGTTCGTTGGAAAGGCGGTAGGTCTTGGCCTCGCTCACCTTGTGGCGCGGGTCGTCGATCAAGGTAATCATGGCCTCGACTTCGTGGGCCGGCCAATCGCGCGCCATCAGGGCCTCGCGCGCCTCGTTGGCGTCGCGCGACGAGCGAATCAGCCGGATGATTTCGTCGATATTGGCGACCGCAATGGCAAGCCCAACCAGTACATGGGCGCGGTCACGCGCCTTGTTGAGCAGATATTTCGTGCGCCGCGACACCACTTCCTCACGGAACGCGAGGAAGCACTGCAGCAAGTCCTTCAGGTTCATCACCAGCGGACGGCCGCCATCGAGCGCAACCATATTGGCGCCAAAGGTCGATTGCAGCGGTGTGTAACGATACAGCTGGTTGAGCACGACGTCAGGCATGGCGTCGCGCTTGAGTTCAATGACGACGCGATAACCGTCGCGGTCGGATTCATCGCGCAGATCCGAAATGCCCTCGATCTTCTTTTCCTTCACAAGGTCTGCGATGCGCTCAACCATCGTGGCCTTGTTCACCTGATAGGGGATTTGCGAAATGATGATCGCTTCGCGATCCTTGCGCAGCGTTTCGATTTCGACTGTGCCGCGCATCACGATGGAGCCGCGGCCAAGGTGGTAGGCCGAGCGGATGCCCTGGCGCCCCAGGATGACGCCACCGGTCGGGAAATCCGGCCCGAGAATGATCCCGTTGAGGTCGTCGATGCTCAGCGCCGGGTTGGCGATCATCGCAACGCAGGCATCGATCACTTCGCCGAGATTGTGCGGCGGGATGTTGGTCGCCATGCCGACCGCGATGCCGCCGGCTCCGTTGACCAGGAGATTTGGAAAGCGTGCCGGCAGGACCACCGGCTCTTTTTCGTTGCCGTCGTAGTTGGGCTGAAAATTGACCGTGTCCTTGTCGATGTCGTCGATCAGCGCCACCGCCGGCCGAGCCATGCGGCATTCGGTGTAGCGCATGGCCGCGGGCGGATCGCCATCGACGGAGCCATAGTTCCCCTGCCCGTCGATGAGCGGCAGGCGCATGGAGAAATCCTGCGCCATGCGCACCAGCGCATCGTAAATCGCCTGGTCGCCGTGCGGATGGTATTTACCGATGACGTCGCCGACGACGCGGGCGGATTTCACGTATTTCTTGTCGGGCGTATGCCCCTGCTCGTGCATAGAATAAAGGATGCGCCGATGCACCGGCTTGAGGCCGTCGCGAGCATCGGGGAGAGCGCGCGACACGATCACGCTCATGGCGTAGTCGAGATAGCTGCGCTTCATCTCCTCCGAGATGGACACAGGCCGGATATCGGTGGGATCGCCCGGAAGCTGGTCGTCTGTATCTGCCAAGAAAAAGAACCCTGTTGAAGCGCGGAACCCGGGAGCGCGAACCCTGCGAGCGCAAACCCCTAATGCATCAGTGATGTAACCGATTCACCCCACTCGGCGCCACAATAAACAGCACCCATGCAGAGGCTATTTTTATATGGGAATTCAAATGCTTACACACAAGGGAAAAGCGTCCCTTGTGGGTTCGAAAAATCCTTGGCCCGGAGCGCCCGTTTAATGGCGGTTCGGCATCGATGGACCAGAATGTGAGGTACCACCTTGCATGTCAATCTTCAATTCGCCGCGCGTGCCCGCGCGGCCTTGAAGCCCGAGACAAAGCGCGCGAGCGTCGTCGAGGTGGCGCCACGCGGCAGCATGACCTCAACGAGCGAAAACTGCCCTCGGCGCGCAACGGCACGCTCGAGGGCGTCGCGTAGTTGAAGGCGCGTTGTCACCCGCTCGCCATGGCCGCCCATGGACGCCGCCATTGCGGCAAAATGCCAGTCATCGAGATCGTTGAAACGTGATTCCGGCTGGAAGGCGCGCAACATTTCCCAGCTCGCATTGTTGAACAGCACGACGATCGGATCGAGCCCGTAGCGCCGGCAATTACCGAGTTCCCAGCCGGTCATCTGAAAAGCGCCGTCGCCGACCAGCACCAGCGGCCGGCGCCCGGTCGCTGCCGCAACCCCGATGCCGGCCGGAACGCCAAATCCCATTCCGGCATAATAGGCGGGCGCCGCGAGCGCGTTGTTTTCGATCTCCATCGCGGTGAACAGGCAATCACCCACGTCCGACGTCATCGGCATCACGCCGTGGCGATCGAACAGGTCGTTGATCGCAACCGCGATGTCGGACGGCGCGATGGGCGCATCATCCGTGGCAAGGCCACGCCGATAGGTCACCGACGGCGGCTTGGCCCGATCCCCGTGCGTGGCGAGCGGGCGCGAGCGCGCAATGAGCGTGTCGACCAGAGCATCGACCGGAATGTTGGCATAGCCGTGATGGCCGATCTGCACCGCGCGACCGAAGGCGCGGATGGTACGGCGCGGATCGAGCTGGCGCTGCGAGAGCGCGAAATTGGTGTCGGAGAAGATGACGCCGAGAAGCAATAGAGCATCGGCATCTTCAACGAGACTCGTGATCGCAGGCTCGCCGGCCGCGCCGAAATAGGTTCCGCTGACAACATCCGGCTCATCGGCCAGCAGCCCGCGCCCCATGAAGGTGGTCAATACCGGAATGCCAAGCTTGCGCGCCAGAACGGCCACGCGTTGTTCGAGGTTGTAGCGCCGGATCTCGACGTCAATGAGGATCGTCGGCGCTTTGGCCTCCATAAGCCGCCCAAGGATTTCGTCGGCGCATTCCGCCAGCGCCTCCGGGTCGACTGGCAACGCAGGCAACACCGGTACCGCGGCTGTTTCAACTCCAGTCATGTCGCGCGGCAGTTCGATGTAGACCGGCAGCGAATGTTCGCGCGCACTGCCCAACACACGCGCAATGGCGGCCGGCGCCGTCGCGGGATCGGTCAACGTCGCCTGATCGCAGGTAATTTCGCGATACACCGCCATCTGGGTATCGACCGTACGCGCCTGGTGGTGCAGCACGAACCCGCTGGCGCGTTCGCGTGCGCCCGGCGCACCCGCAATCACGACGACGGGCGAGCGCTCCGCATAGGCGCCGGCGACGGCGTTGACGAGATTGAATGCCCCTGCCCCGAAAGTCACGACAGCGACGCCCAGGCCGCAGTGGTAGCGCGCGGCGGCATCCGCTGCAAAACCGACACCGGGCTCGTGGCTCAGTGTAAAGTGCGGCAGGATCCGGCTTTCTTCGATCACTTTATAGAATGGCAGCACGAAATCGCCCGGGATGCCGAAAATTTCCCGGGCGCCGTGGTCCTTCAGGCCTTGCAGCAGAGCTTGGGCGAGCGTGGGCATATTCCCTCACCAA
This sequence comes from Xanthobacteraceae bacterium, assembly GCA_035300505.1. Lineage (GTDB taxonomy): Bacteria > Pseudomonadota > Alphaproteobacteria > Rhizobiales > Xanthobacteraceae > VAZQ01. The sequence continues at coordinate 6,875 of DATGVJ010000059.1, read as the reverse complement.
AATTGCGGCTTCCAGATCATAACCACAAATATGCCGATCATGCCTGTAAAGGCCGGCCAGCCGAGCCAGAACCAGATACGGAACAGTCCAAAATAATCCGCCGGCAATTGCGCGCCCCGCTCCGCCGCATAGGCCGCAATGTCGCGCAGACGCATTTGGATCGCAACCACAGGCAGCCAGCACATGCCGATGAACACATAGAGCCCCAGCGCCACGACGATCCAGGAATCGCCGAGCGAATAGCCCATGATCGAGACCAGCGCGATGCCCGTCACCGGCTGCACGATGACGGCACTTGCCGTGAACAGCGCATCCGCGATCACCACAACACGGCCCGTTTGCGCGATCACGGCCGGACTGCGCGTACGATGCGCCATATACATGAAAAAAGCGATGCCAAGCCCAGTCCCGAACAGTACGGCAGCACCAAGAACGTGGACAAGCTTCAGTGTAAGCACGATGGACGTCATGGCGGGCCAGAATGGGTAACGAGGATCGCAATTGGGATGATCGTAAACATAAGACGCAAATTCAGACCAAATGGGCCGTCAATACAATCCTCGCCACGCCCGGCAGCAATCTGTCGGCGTCCTATTGCTTCGTGCATTGCTGGCGGACCCGGGTCCAACGAATGCGATCGAGCACGATGCCTTCATTGCACATGCTGAGCTTGTCGGTGACGGTACCGCGCAGCCGGATCATGCGGTCCATCGCGCGCGGCCGCGGCGTCATGCTGGAGATGTTGTACGCCCTGCCTTCGCTCGACTTGATCATCAGGCAGTTGGCGGTCACGCCCGCATAGGGGCAACCCGTAATGATAACACGTTGTTGCACGCTCGGCTGCGCAACGACCTGAACGGACGACACCGCCGTGATGGCCACTGCCACAGTCACAGCGAACAGTTCAGCGCGCATCGAAATCCTCCTGCGAAGCCGTCGCCACGAACCATCATTGCCGTTGAACAACTCACGTCGCCACACACCGCAACTCAGAACGGAATTTCGTCATCCATATCGCCCCGGCCGCCGCCCGACGTCGCGACCGCTGGCTGCCGCCGAGGGGCCGGTCCGGATGAACCGAAATCACTGCCCGTGTTGTCGGGGCCATAGTCGCCGCCGCCGCTGCTGCTGCCACCGGCCATACTGCTACCGCCACCGCCGGGACGATCTAGCAGGGCCATCTGTGAATTGAAGTTCTGCAAGATAACCTCGGTCGTGTATTTCTCGGCGCCATCCTTGTCCTGCCATTTCCGCGTCTGCAGCTGACCTTCGAGATAGACCTTGGAGCCTTTTTTTAAATACTGCTCGGCAATCCGGCACAGCCCTTCGCTGAAGATCACCACGCGATGCCACTCGGTCTTTTCCCGCTTCTCGCTGGTATTCTTGTCACGCCAGCTTTCCGAGGTTGCGACGGTAAAATTGACGATTGGCCGGCCATCCTGCGTGCGCCGGACCTCCGGATCTTTCCCCAGATTGCCAACGAGGATCACTTTATTCACGCTGCCTGCCATGACACCTGCTCCAATGCTTTCGCTTTCACCCGCACCCTAGACCTGCCACCCCGAAAACGTCCCCCTGCATATGGGAACGCCGCGCCTTTTCCACACCGTTTCCGATCGAGATGTCGGAAGCCGAGTGCCTCGCTCCAACGATGTTCACTTTTTGTTCTAGCATGGCCGTAATCGCTCCGCAATCCCTCGCATAGATAGAAATCATAACAACTGCGCTTGGGCTACGGTTGCAGGCACCCCGAGCGACCGGATGAACGCCAAATATCTTTCCGGTGCATCCGGCCGAACGCCTCCCAATTGCGCAGCGCCCGTTATGGCGCGATAGGCCAAGTCGAACGACTCGTAACAATGATGCGCGATCAGGGCGACGTGTTTCCATTGCTCCGCGCTCAAATTCTCCAAACGCGAGAAATCACGCACATAAACGAGGTCAGCTTCAAGCAATTGTCGAAGGCCCGCCTTCGGATCGCCATCGACAAGCAGCGGATGCAACGGCCGCTGTTTGAGTTCCGCGAAACAATGGGGCAGAAATCCCAAGGTCCGCAAATACGTGTCGATTGCGCCGAATGGCGGCTGGCCGCGATAAAGCGGAACGAACGACACTTCGGTCTGAACCACGACCGCCGCGCCCAGCCGCCGACGCCCGTTCTTGAAGACGTCAAGCTCGCCACCCTGAATGTCGATCTTGAGAAAATCGATATTGTCGATCTCCTTGATGTCATCCAGGCGACGGGTCACAACGCGCTCCTCTTTCTCGACCAGCCCATGCATCGGGAATTCGTGAAAGAGGGCAAGATGTTTTGGGTCGGGCGCAAGCAGGCTTGACATCCCGCGCTCGCGGCAGACATACAGAACGTGGGCCCGGCCATCGCCGACCGCAAAGGGCAGATAAGTCTCGTTCGCGCCTTTGCGCCGATTGAGTTCCGCAAGCGCGACCGCCTGCGGTTCGAAGCCGGTCAACGTGCAGAGACTGGCTTCGAGCATCGCCTTATAAGGCGGCTCGCCGTCGATCGGATTGGCGCCGATGTCGACCACCGCGGTGAGCCTGTCCGGCCGCAGCAGATCAAACAACGGGTCGACGGTGGCCTGCGGCAACATGATGAGGCTCACAACCCTCCTTCGAGGAAGCGCGCGACCCGCGGCAATGCGATCGCCATCGGACCGTTGGGGTCGGATTCGAACGGATCGCTCGCAAAGCCATGCGCGGCGCCCGGAATGACCACGCGGTTGGCCGGAATGCCGGCCTGCTTGAGGGCCACCTGGAATGGCACCGACTGCGTCAAAGGATCGACCACGTCGTCTTCTGTGCCATGGACCAATAGAAAATGCGGACGGTTTTCGCCGATGGTGGCGTAGCTCATGGGCGAAGCTTCGAAATAAATGCGTCGGTTCTGCATCGGCGACAGCCCGAGAAATTTCTCGGTGATCTGGTCGCGCGGACGTGCGATCTGGTCATGCTGCCACTGCGCCACCATGTCGAAGACCCCATAGAAAGCCACCACTGCTTTCACATGGGCCGGAGTCGTGGCGTGTGGATCGTTGCGATATTCCGCCGTGAACTGGTCATGCGCGAGACCAACGAGCGCCACCAGATGCCCACCGGCAGAACCGCCCATCAACCCGATGCGATCCGGATCGACTGAAAGATCGGCCGCCTTTGCGCGCACGAACTGGACGGCGGATTTCACGTCGTAGACTTCTTTCGGATAGATGCCGGCCTTGCCGAGGCGGTAGCTGATGGCAAGCACCGCGATCCCCTTCTTGGCGAGATACGGTGCCACATGGTTCCAATTCTCACGGGTACCATTCTGCCATCCGCCGCCATGCACCGCGATGACGACGGGCGCCTTGGCGAGCCCCTTGGGCGCATAGAAATTGCCCGAAAGCTTGACGCCGTCGTGCACCACATATTCGACGTTGGCCCGCGTGACGACGTCATACTGGGCCTGCACCGGGGCGCTCACCACCACCGACAGCAGCACGGTTGCAAAGGCTGAAAAAGCGGCACGACCAAAAACAGCAGCATTCCAAGGTGTCATGAAGCCCTCCCGGATCGCTTGTGGATATGTGGCATCGTAGCGGCCTAATAGGCCTCTGTCCCCAGGGTTCCGTGCATAACGGGTGCCCTGTCGGATTTGAGCTGGCACAATGACCTCGTTCTTCCTATGTTCACGAAACCGCGATGCCATGGGGGCATCAGTGTCGCCCGCAAATCCACCAAGAGTCCGCGCCTGACCCATGAACGACCTGTTCGACAAATCGCGTGCCCCCAGGGGCACCGCCACAGGCGGCTCCGCCCCACGCCGCCCCGACACCCGCGTGATCGCGATCCGGGGGGCGCGCGAGCACAATCTCAAGAACGTCGACGTCGAAATTCCGCGCGATCAGCTGGTCGTATTCACGGGCCTTTCGGGCTCAGGCAAATCCTCCCTGGCCTTCGACACGATCTATGCGGAAGGTCAGCGCCGCTATGTGGAGTCGCTCTCCGCCTATGCGCGGCAATTCCTCGAAATGATGCAGAAGCCCGACGTCGACCAGATCGATGGCCTGTCACCCGCGATTTCGATCGAGCAGAAGACCACATCACGCAACCCACGTTCAACCGTCGGCACCGTCACCGAGATCTACGACTATATGCGGCTGTTGTGGGCGCGCGTCGGCGTGCCCTACTCGCCTGCCACCGGCCTGCCGATCGAAAGCCAAACGGTGTCGCAGATGGTCGACCGCGTGCTGGCGCTACCGGAAGGCACGCGGCTTTATCTGCTTGCGCCGGTCGCGCGCGGCCGCAAAGGCGAGTACCGAAAGGAACTCGCCGACTACATGAAGAAGGGCTACCAGCGGGTCAAGATCGACGGCGCCTTCTACGAGATCGCGCAGGCGCCCGCGCTCGACAAGAAGTTCAATCACGATATCGACGTCGTGGTCGATCGTATCGTGGTGCGCCCCGACATCGCAACGCGGCTTGCGGATTCATTCGAGCAGGCGCTTAAGCTCGCGGACGGATTGGCGGTGGTTGAGATCGCGGATGCCGTCTCGAAGGATGAGGCCCCAACCAAGAAGGTCGCGAAAATACACGATCAGCAGAGCGGTGCCGAGCGCTTGGTGTTTTCGCAAAAATTCGCCTGTCCGGTCTCAGGCTTTACGCTGCCGGAAATCGAGCCGCGGCTGTTCTCGTTCAACAATCCATTCGGTGCCTGTCCGCAATGCGGCGGGCTCGGCGTCGAACAGCACATCGACGCCGATCTCATCATTCCGGACAAGGAGCAGACGCTGCGCAAGGGCGCAATTGCGCCGTGGTCGCGATCGAGTTCACCTTATTACCTGCAGACCCTGCAGGCGCTAGCCAAGCACTACCGTTTCACCCTCGACACCAAATGGAAGGATCTCCCGAAGGCGACGCAGCGCGGCATCCTGCATGGTTCGGGCGAGGACGAAATCAAATTCGTCTACGATGACGGCACGCGTTCCTACCAGACCAGCAAGCCCTTCGAAGGCGTCGTCACCAACTTGGAACGCCGTTTTCGCGAAACCGAGAGTGAATGGGCGCGCGAGGAAATCGGCCGCTACTTCACCGACATCCCCTGTACGGCCTGCAAGGGATTCCGCCTCAAGCCGGAAGCGCTCTGCGTCAAGGTCGGCAGCCTGCACGTGGGCGCGGTCGCCGAAATGTCGGTGCGGCACGCCGGCGACTGGTTTGCGGAACTGCCGCCGCGCCTCAACAAGCAGCAGAACGAGATCGCGGCGCGCGTGCTCAAGGAAATCCGCGAGCGCCTCAAATTCCTGGTCGACGTCGGCCTCGACTATTTGACGCTGGCACGCGCAAGCGGCACGTTGTCGGGTGGCGAGAGCCAGCGAATCCGGCTCGCCTCGCAGATCGGCTCGGGCCTCACTGGCGTGCTCTATGTCCTGGATGAGCCATCGATCGGGCTGCATCAGCGCGACAATGCGCGCCTCCTCGAAACCCTCAAACGGCTGCGCGACCTCGGCAACACCGTGATCGTGGTCGAGCACGACGAGGACGCCATCCGCACCGCCGACCATGTGCTCGACATCGGCCCCGGCGCAGGTATCCATGGCGGCCAAGTGGTGGCACAAGGCTCAGTCGCGGACCTGATCGCCACGCCCGGATCGATTACAGGGCAATATCTTTCAGGCCGTCGCGTTGTACCGGTGCCGGAGCGGCGCCCGCGCGACCTGCGCCGGACGCTCAAGGTCATCAACGCGCGTGGCAACAATCTCAAGAACGTCACGGCCGAAATTCCGCTCGGCCTGTTCACCTGCGTCACCGGCGTTTCGGGCGGCGGCAAGTCGACTCTGCTCATCGACACGCTCTACAAGGCGATTGCGCGCAAGCTTAATGGGGCGAGCGAAGGCCCTGCCCCGCATGACCGCATCGAAGGCCTGGAGCATCTCGACAAGGTGATCGACATCGACCAGTCGCCGATCGGCCGCACGCCGCGCTCCAACCCCGCCACCTATACCGGCGCGTTCACGCCGATGCGCGAATGGTTCGCGGGCCTCCCGGAAGCCAAGGCGCGCGGTTACGACCCGGGCCGCTTCTCCTTCAACGTCAAGGGCGGGCGCTGCGAGGCCTGCGAGGGTGACGGCGTCATCAAGATCGAAATGCACTTTCTGCCGGATGTCTACGTCACCTGCGATACCTGCAAGGGCAAGCGCTACAACCGCGAAACGCTGGAAGTGACGTTCAAGACCAAGTCGATCGCCGACGTGCTCGACATGACGGTCGATGAAGCGACCGACTTCTTCAAGGCGGTGCCGCGCATCCGCAACGTGCTCGAAACGCTGCAGCGCGTGGGCCTGGGCTATGTCCATGTCGGCCAGCAGGCCACCACGCTCTCGGGCGGCGAAGCCCAGCGCGTAAAACTCGCCAAGGAGCTATGCAAGCGTGCGACCGGCCGCACCGTCTATATTCTCGATGAGCCCACCACAGGATTGCATTTTCACGACGTCGCAAAACTGCTCGACGTGCTGCACGAATTGGCCGAAGGCGGCAACACGGTCGTGGTGATCGAGCACAACCTCGAAGTCATCAAGACCGCCGACTGGATCATCGACCTCGGCCCCGAAGGCGGCGACGGAGGCGGCGAGATCGTGGCGGCTGGAACGCCGGAGGACATCGTGAAGGTGTCGCGGAGTTATACCGGGCAGTTCTTGAAGCCGGTGCTCAATCGGCGGGAGCCGAAGAAGAAGCCGCGGACACAAGCGGCAGAGTAGAATGTGGAGGAATATGTCCCGAACGAATTTATAAACTATAGTGCCTATACACAACGGATTGCGGATCCATGAATCGACTTTCGGATTTCAAACCGCTTCGACAAGTGACACTGCCCGGCACCGGCGACA
>DATGVJ010000058.1:0-3896 GCA_035300505.1 Xanthobacteraceae bacterium | reverse complement strand
CGAATCACAGCGGTGCCGACGCGCCATCGCCGGCATTCCTTCGCGTCCCGCCTTGAACGATCGCGTGGTACGTCGCCGTTATCAGTTCATCGACCAGAGGCGGCGGCGGTTCGCGATCCCTAAGGTGCGGCTTTACGGCGGCGATGGGAACTTCTGCGAGCACGAAGGCGGCGCGCCGGAGTTGCGCCGGACCAGCTCGACCGAATGCACCGCGTGCAAAGCTCGCCACGCAGCCCTCGAGCCGCTGTGCTTGATCGCGCACGCCACGTTTGAGGGTTTTGGGCCAATCGCCTTGTACGAAATCATGACGGCTATGGAGCAACAGTAGCCGCGCGTCGTCCAGATGCAATCGCGCCCAGGCGGGCGTGTGAAGCGCGGCGGCGAGGCCGTCGCCGGATTCGATGGCCGCGACGAATCCCTCCTGATAGGCGAGCACCGTTTCCAGCCACAACACTTACGCGAATTCAAGGCCAGCGGGGTGACTAGGCGCTCCGGACGTAGAGCGGCGGAGACCCGATCGAGCCTGATCAATGTCTGAGGCCGGTTGGGTGCCATTTCTCACTCGCGGCCCATTCGCAAAGTGCTAGACTTTAGGCACAGGACGAGGCGTGTTCTTGGGGGACACATACAGCGCCGCGAGTTCACGCTTTTTGGTGGCACGGTAGCGACGCGGCCACTCGCGGCCCGAGCGCAGCAACCGGCGAAAATGAAGCGCATCGCTATCGTTTCCCCTTCGGCCAAAGTCAGCGAAATAAGGGTGAGCGGTGCACCGTATTACCGCGCTTTTTTCGAGGAGCTAGGTCGCCTTGGCTACGTCGAGGGCCAAAACCTCGGGGTGGAGCGCTACTCTGGAGAAGGGCAACCCGAACGCTATGCCGAACTGGCCCGCGATGTCGTCAACACGCATCCCGACTTGATTTTAGTGGGGGGCGCTCGTCTATCGTTAGACTTCAAAATGGCGACGACGACAATCCCGACTGTGACGATAGTCATCGATCCGATTGCCGTAGACTTGTGGCAAGCATCGCGAGACCGGGCGGCAACATCACGGGCGTTACTATCGCTGCGGGATTGGAAATTATCGGAAAACGTATGGGACTGCTGGTCGAGGCGATGCCAAAACTGTCCACCGTCGGTTACCTTACGTCGCGACGATTCTGGGAAGATCCAAGAGGGGCGGCAGCGCGAGAGGCGGCCAAACGGGCGGGGATCGCGTTGTCGCCTGCTATGCTGGTCAATTTTGACGACACAGAGTACCAGCGCGTCTTCAGATCGATGGAACAAGATCGAGCGGATGCGTTCATGATATCTGATGAACCCGAGCCCATCACCTATCGTGCGACGATTGTCGAATTCGCGGCGAAAGACCGGCTTCCCGCAATTTATCCATTCCGCGATTATGTCGAAGTTGGCGGACTGATGGCTTATTCAATTGACCAAGCGGCCATGTTTCGCCGCATCGCCAACGTCATCGATAAGATTCTTAGAGGTGCCAATCCGGGAGATATCCCGTTTTACCGACCGGACAAATTCGAGCTGAGTATCAATCTCAAGACCGCGAAAGCGCTCGGCCTCGAAATGCCAGCGCTGCTGCTCTTGGGGGAAGAGCGGAAGTCGTGATTGCGTCGCCCGACTTCCGAGTCTGACCCAAACGCGACATTGGCGAGGCAGCATCCAACGAATGCAGACACGGGTGGGCGTATCGCTTTTCAAGCTCGCCCCATGCGTGAAGCCGGGCTATTCATGCCAACCGAGGCTTTGCCAGTAACGAAATGGTCCCTGGGCATTTTGCACGGACTGGTTCTGTGGTCGGGCATCCTGGACGGGCCGAACCGCCACCCGCGCATTTTGATCCCGCCGGACCCTCGCTCGGGGATTCCGCAGATTCTGGATCTCTGCTCGTGTATCTTGGACGGGCGGACCCTTCAGTGCTTTTGAATGGGAAGGACGCGTGCTTGAGCACTTTGCAAAACCTGTGCTCGTGCATCTTGCGCGGGCCGCACAGTCTCGATTTGTGCGCGTGCATCTTCCTTGGCCGCCCAATCTTGAAATTGTTTTAACAAGGCTCCAGGTGGTGCCGCCCTGATTTCTGCCTGGCTCTGATGGGCGGTATCAGAAGTGGTAGCAATTTCGTCGCGGGCTGGCGCGCCCCATGCAGTCGGCGTCGTTTGAACGGTGTCAGGCTGAAGGGCCGAAATGTCGGTCAGCGAAGCCTTGATGTCCGCAAAGACCTTCGCCGGATTTCCCAACGATAGGAGAATCGCCATACCGACCAGTGACGCCACTAGAACCAAGATACTCGCATTGAGGAGCAGCAACGAGCCGCGTTCCTCGTGCTCATCAGCATGACCAGAGAGAAAGAAAGGCAAAGGGTGGTTCGGATCAAAGCCGTCTCTTATCGGCATTGGCTGAACCTCCGCTTGCTGTTCTTGCCGACCATACCGTGATATCGAGGTCCAAAAGCGGAGAAATCTTGATCTCACTAGGGCCCCGGGGGAACCCGCTCGATGATGCAGCGGCTGCCGATGCAGCCCTTATCTGTAGGTCCCGCATTTGGTCGGCTCCTGGCCCACACCGACGAAATCCCGCGCTCGTCCAAATGTCGGCTGTTAAGGGTCGACCGGAAATGGCTAAACGACGCGACTGGCGAGCAGGCTTTTGAAACTGTGCCCCGGCAGGCCGTCGTCAGCAGATATTTGGGCACAAGGAGGTGCGATATGGCGACAACAGCTACCCAAGTCGTTCTTGATACGCCGGCGGCGGAGTTCCGGCTTCCGGCCACCGACGGCAAGACTTACGCACTGGACGACGTTGCGGGCGAAAAAGGCACGGTCGTCGTCTTCATCTGCAACCATTGTCCCTATGTTAAAGCGGTGATCGACCGCATGGTTTCGGACGCCCGCGTGCTGATGTCGGAGAGCATAGGCTTTGCGGCGATTTGTTCGAACGATGCGGCGAGCTATCCCGAAGACTCATTTGAGAATATGAAGCGTTTCGCGAAGGCTCATGATTTCCCGTTTCCATATCTCCACGACGAGACGCAGACAGTCGCTCGGGCGTATGGGGCGGTCTGTACGCCGGACTTCTTCGGTTACAATACCGACCGCAGGCTCAAGTATCGCGGCCGGCTCGACGAAGGCCGCACAACTCCGCCTCGCGCGGAGGCGCCCCGAGAGCTTGTCGAGGCCATGCGTGCGATTGCGACCACCGGCGTGGCGCCGGATCACCAAAAGGCGTCTATTGGCTGCTCGATCAAATGGAAAGACGAATAAAGCCGAGCCGCTGTGCTCCTGTCCTGAGCACCCCACCAGTTACGCGTAGGAAGCCCAGTCGAAAGCATGTGCATTACAATCCATTCAGCGAGGACGTTGAAGTCGCCCCTTCGGAAACCTCACGCCACGTCGCTCGTAAAGTTCGACCATTGATCGGCAGTTGATGACGCTTCCGGGTGTCGGCCCGATCATCGCGAGCGCAATAAATGGCGGCCATTGGTAATGGCGCTGCCTTTGCCAAAGGGCGTGACTTCGCTGCATGGCTCGGCCTGGTGCCGAAGCAAATGTCGACGGGCGATCGGACGATCCTCGGTCGCATCAGCTCAAGGATGCGCTGCACCGATCGCAAGCTCACGCCGACCGCCTTCGCCAACCGCCGGCCTGTCCAATGCTCGCTTCTCGCGGCGGCGGGCCAAGTGCCAGGTCAATCACCCGCTGCACGGTGACTGCCGGCAACGGCGGCTGTCTTGTCGCGGGTCAGGCCGGCAATGCCTTCCGCCATGAACCGCGCCTGCCAGCGCCACACCCACCACCGGCTTGGCCTTGCCGGATCGCCGCGTGATCTCGGTCGTGCCGCAGCCATCGGCCGTCGCCAGGATGAATTTTGGCGCGCCAAACATGCTT
>DATGVJ010000057.1:0-14859 GCA_035300505.1 Xanthobacteraceae bacterium | reverse complement strand
AACAGGGCCAGCATCAGCACGCCGAGTTCGGGATTGCCTATGCCGAGCATCAGGCGGCTCCCTTCGGCTGGTCCGGATGCATGACCACGCCTGGCAATTCGGGCTGGACGACGCCTTCGGCCTTCTGCTGCTCGGCCTCCTCCAGGATGACCTTTTCGAGCTCCTCGACGTCGTGCAGGCGCTTGGGCCACTCCCCGGTGCGAATGCAGATCAGGCAGCGGAACAGCTCGACGACCCCCTGGATGACCATGAGGCAGCCGACGATCGTGATGAGCCACTTGAACGGCCACACGATCGGGCCGTTAGGACTGGCCGACGAATGCTCGTTCATGCGGCGCGACAGCTCGGCGAACCCGAAACCGGCATAGACGAATGCGAGCATCCCGGGGAAGAAGAAGAGGATGTAGAGTACGAAGTCCACGGTCGCCTGCTTGCGCGGCGGCCATGCCCGGTAGATGAAGTCGCCGCGCACATGCCCGTTGCGCGCCAGCGTATAGGCGCCCCCCATCATGAACAGCGTGCCGTAGAGCATGTAGCTCGCGTCGAACGCCCACTCGGTCGGCGCCCTGAAGACGTAGCGGGAAAACACCTCGTAGCTGGTGGTGAAGGTGAGAATGACGATGCACCAGCCGTAGGTCTTGCCGATCGCCGAGCTGAAGCCGTCGACGAGGTAGATCGCCCGTTCACCGAGCGAAAGGTCCGACGAACGGCCTACGGCCGCCCGGAACTCGGCCCAGAACAGCCACAGCAGAATCGGAATCGGCGCGAGGAACAGATACAGCGGGAGCTGCTTCGGACCCCCGATGAGATTGAAAAGAGGATCGAGGACGAGATCCACGAGCTGCGACAAAGACTGCATTGGCTATCGGGTCGCCCCGTCCCCCGTCCCCCGACAAATTGCAACAAGGTAGGCCGTCGCGCCTGCATGGGCGCGGCGGCCTACCCGACTTCAGCCGAAGAAGTGCTTGTACGCCGCCGCCATCTCGGCGGTGCTCAGATTGTTGACCGTCAGGTAGGGCGTAGTGCGCTTCACCCAAGCCTTCTGGGAGTCGATCACCTTCTTGAAGAACGGCTCCTTCGACTGCTCGGTGAGCACCTTGTCCCAGGCCGCGAGCTGCGCGTTGAGGACCGCTTCGCCGGTGTGGATGACATTGACGTTCCGCTTCCTGATCTCCTCGAGATCCTTCGGGTAGCGGTCGTAGGCCATGTAAAGCTGGTCGCTCGATGCCGAAAAGGCGGCGTTGCGCAGGATCGCCTTGAGCTCCGGCGCGAGCGCGTCGAACTTGGTCTTGTTGAAGATGACCTCGTTGCACTCCGTCTGCTGGTGGTGGCTGCCCATCATGTAGACCTTGGAAACGTCCGGGAAGCCGAGAAGGAGGTCAGAGGACGGGTTGTTGAACTCGGCCGCGTCAAGCAGGCCCCGGTCCATGGCGGGAACGATTTCGCCGCCAGGGATGATCGTGACCGACGCGCCCATTTCCTTGAACAAGTCGGCCGAGAGCCCAACGGTCCGGTACTTCATGCCCTTGAAATCGTCGCCGGCCTTGATCTCCTTCTTGAACCAGCCAAGGGGCTGGGTCCCCTGTGGGTAGAACAGGAACCCCGTGAGGTTGAGCTTGAGGATGTCGTTGACGAGTTCCTTGTAGAGCGCCTCGCCGCCGCCGGCATAGAACCAAGCCAGGAAGCTATGGGAATCCCAACCGAACGACGGCGGGGTGCCGAACAGCGAATAGGCTTTATGCTTGCCGTACCAATAGGAGCAAACGCCATGGCCGGCTTCGAGAATGCCGGCATGAACCGCATCCGCCATCTGGAAGGCCGGCACGACGGCGCCGGCCGCGAGCACGTCGAGCTTGAAACGGCCGCCGGTCATGTCATTGACCTTCTTGGCATAGTCCGCGGCGAACTCGTGGAAAATGTCCTTGGTGGGCCAGGTCGATTGATATTTCCAGGTGACGGTCTGAGCCCGGGATACCTGCGGCATGGCCACTGCGGCCGCACCGGTTACGCCGGCTGCGAGCAGGAATTTGCGACGTGAAGTGGACTTGCGATTTACATCATTGGCCATTGGGGCGCTCCTCCATAGAGCGGTGGTTGGACTTTTCGACAGCCCTTTTTAGTTGGCCCGGGACCTCAAGCCTCTGCGGCCCTATGGTCCCTTCAGCCAACAGCAGGCTTAGGGCTAATTTGACCAGTCCCGCGGCAATTCACAAGCTTTTCTTGGTCGTTCTTTCGTATTCGGGGCCTGCGCCAATGCCGCGGGCGTGATCGAATTCGCGTAGGATGGCCCGATTTTGCGCTTCGACAAACCGTCGCCCCAACAGGAGAACGTCCCCGTGTCACGTTTTTTCTCGACGACCGCCATCATCTGGCGGCTCGCCAAACCCTATTTCTATTCCGAAGACCGGCGGGCGGGCCGCATTCTCCTCGCGGCGGTGATCGCCATCGAACTGTCGCTCACCGGGATAAACGTCCTGATCAACCAGTGGCAGGCCCGGTTCTACAATGCCCTGGAGGTTAAGAACTGGGACGCTTTCGTTACCGAAATGATGACGTTCATACTCCTCGCAGGCACCTATGTGGTGCTTGCCGGCTATCAGCTCTACCTGCAGCAATGGCTGCAGATCCGCTTCCGTAACTGGATGACCTGGCGTTACCTCGACCAATGGCTCATCGGCGCCACCCATTACCGCATGCAGTTGTCCGGCGACTCGGCGGACAATCCTGACCAGCGTATTGCTGACGATATACGCCTTTTCGTCGAAAGGGGCTTGAGCATCGGGCTTCGGGTGTTCGGCGCCGGAGTGTCTTTCAGCTCCTTTGTCGTCATCCTTTGGACTCTGTCGGACAACGCACCGTTCCGCTTCTTCGGCTACGAATTACCCATTCCCGGCTACCTGGTCTGGGGCGCGCTTATCTATGCGGTCTTCGGAACAGCGCTGACGCATCTCATTGGCCGTCCGCTCATCGGCTTGAATTTCCAACAGCAACGCTTTGAAGCCGATTTCCGATTCGACCTGGTCCGCGTGCGAGAAAATTCCGAACAGATTGCCCTGATGCAGGGCGAGCCCGCCGAAGACCAGCGCCTGCGAGGCCGCTTCGGATTCATCGTGTCGAACTGGCACGACATCATGGCCCGAACCATGCGCATCACAATGTTCACGACGGGCTTTCGGCAGTGCGCCACCATCATCCCGTTTATCCTGGTCGGCCCCGCGTATTTCGCTGGGCGGTTACAATTCGGCGGCCTGATGCAGGCCGGTGGGGCGTTCACCCGCGTGCAGGAGGCGCTGTCGATCTTCGTCGACGTCTATCGCGAAATCGCTGAGTGGCGGGCCGTGGTCGATCGGCTCGACGGCTTTGATACCGCGATCGCGCAAGCCCGCGCGGTCGCGGCGAACCCCGAGGTTCAAATCGCCCATCGTACGGGCAGCAACGCGGTTGAGTTCGATGATGTCCTGCTCCAGCTGCCGAATGGCACCCCCCTGGTGACCGCAAGCAACATCACGGTCCAGGCCGGCGATCGCGTTCTGGTCTCGGGACCTTCAGGCGCCGGCAAATCGACCTTGTTTCGCGCCATCGCCGGCATTTGGCCATTCGGCAAATGGACGATCGCGGTGCCGGCGGTATCAAGCACAATGGTGCTGCCGCAGCGTCCCTACTTTCCGATCGCAACACTGGCGGCTGCCGTGACCTATCCGGCCCCGGCGGGAAGTTTCAGCCGCGATCAATTGGTCGTCGCCCTTGTGGCGGTCGGGCTACCCGCCTTGGCCGAACGACTCGACGAAGAGGCGCATTGGAACAACACGCTCTCCGTCGGCGAACAACAGCGCCTGAGCCTCGCGCGGGCGATACTCCAAAAGCCCGACTATCTGTTCCTGGACGAGGCCACCTCGGCGCTTGACGAACCCGCGGAAGCGAAAGTCTACGGCCTTCTCCTCGAAACCCTTACTGGTTCGACCATCGTGTCGATTGCCCACCGCTCGACGCTCGTCGCTTTCCACAGCCACCGCTTGGCATTTGTGCGCGATGGCGACCACCACCGTCTGGTGTCGGAAAGCCTGGTTGGCGTGGCCTGAAAAAGCAAAGGGCGGCGGCTCCCGAAGGAACCGCCGCCCGAAAAAAGAACCGTCAATCGATTCTTACTTCAGGCTGTCCTTGTACGTCAGGTCAGCCTTGAGCGTTACGATGCCGGCTGCACCGCAAAGCCGCGATTGAAGGCCATTCGGGTTGCTGATGGAATTTACAACACCACCGGTAACCGCCCGCGGGTCGCTCGTCAAAATATTGCAGTTGGATTTCGAAAGGTCGGTATCATAGTAACGAACGTCAAGCGTGAATACCTTGGCGAAAGTGAAGGCCAAGCCGAGGTTCCAAGTCGTATAATCCGGCAGGTCGACAGCGGCGAGGAACAAGTTGTTCACGTCTGTCGTGCCGATCCAATAATGGCCAACTTCACCCGACACGTACCAGCCGACGTCCTTGACCAAGCCAATCCCGACCTGGAACGGCTTGCCGGTGTACTTCGCCGTGAACGACGCATAGGTACCGGGCGCGCCGCTATGCAGCCAGCTCGGCGAATAATACACATTGCCGCCAATCGCGAATGTGTCCTTGACCACTTCGTAGGTGAACTTGCCGTAAACTTCCCAGAAGTCGGTGTCGTTGAGGGTGGTGTTGCCATTTAGAAATGCAGGGAACGTCGCCCCGTTTGCGGGAGTCGGCCAAGTACCAAAGTAACCAGTTTCCTTCGGATAGTAGTAATAGATGAACCCGAAATCGAAGGCGACGCCACCGATGGTCGGCCGGATGCCACCGTAGAAATCGCATTCGCAGCTCGGATTGGTCGGCAGATCAACCGCCCAAACTTGGCTGCCAACGTAGAGCTGCAGGTCCTTGTTCACATTGTAGCGGGTTTCCGAATAAACAGTACCCGATGGCCCGCGCTGCGACTGCGAAATGCCACGGAAATTATAGTCCGACATCAGGGCGCCGCCGAATGCGATGTCCCAGGGGCTTTCCGCCGGCGGCGGTGCCTTAAGGATCGGCTTCATGTCTGCGGCGAGCGCGGATGTCGCGCTCAGCATCGCGGCTGCGACAAATGACAGAGTAATCTTTTTCATCAGTACGACCCCTTCTTGACCCCTTCTGGGAACCTGAGAACGCCCCCCCGGAGGGCGCATGTGACTAGCCAAACGTGACGCTGTACGACCCCCGGATACGCGTTTGGCGCTGCGGTTGGCCCAATAGACAATATGGAGGGAATTTCGATCAAGCAGATTTGGGTCGCACTTGCCCCATTTTTGAGCAAATC
The DNA here is from genome assembly GCA_035300505.1 of Xanthobacteraceae bacterium. Classification (GTDB taxonomy): domain Bacteria; phylum Pseudomonadota; class Alphaproteobacteria; order Rhizobiales; family Xanthobacteraceae; genus VAZQ01. Next base: position 9,545 of record DATGVJ010000057.1, on the reverse strand, counting down.
AGACACTTTGAATCAGATAAATTTTGAGTGTGGCAATTTGGTCACAAAACTCGGTGCGCCAACACCGCATGAACGCAATATGGGGGTGTCAAACAGGGTGTTTGCGAGCCGATTTTCTCGAAAACAACAGGCTTCATAAAGGTTGTGGATAACATTGGTGCGAATCACCTCAGGTCCGCATTTCTGCAAACGGCCAGAGCCGAAAGCGATGTGATTCGCGTCAACGAGTTGCGAAGAAGCCTGGCCCGGCATCGGCGTTCATCAAAAAAAGAGCGCGCGCAGCCAAAGCTGCGCGCGCTGGATCTCGACAGAGATCGTTCAGGATTCGCCGTGGCCCGGCATTGCATCTACCGGGGCAGAGTCCGGAGCTGCTTCCGGCATCGGCGCCGGAGGTGGGGCCGCGGGCTTCTTTGGCCGCGGCTTCCGGGGTGGCTTCGGCGGCGCACTCACCGGCATAGCACTCATTGGAGGAGCACTCGCCACCGGCATACTCTTGGGTGCCGCACTCTTTCTCTTCTTGGCCGCGCCCCTCTTCTTTTTCTTCACAGAGGCCTTTTTTGCAGGGCCTTTTCTTGCAGCGCTCCCCTTGGCCTGCGACTTTTTCTTCTTCTTCGTTGTCGCAACGGCCTTCTTGCCTCGCTTTGCCTTCTTTGTTTTCGCCTTAGACTTCTTCGCCTTTTTCGCCATGTTCGACCTCCCGATCGTCTCGGCTGATGACCGCAACACTCACCCCGATAAACAAGCCGGCACAGCAGCGGTCCTTCCCTGCAATGCCGGTGGCACCTCTCCTCCGGTCGCCCAGTCGATAAGCTCGATGGGATGGACGACCGGGATAACAGTGCCCGCCGCGATCTGTGTGATACAGCCGACATTGCCGGCAGCAATCACATCGGGCTCAACACTCTCGATATGCCCGACTTTGCGCGCGCGCAACCTCTTCGCAATGTCAGACTGCAAAATGTTGTATGTTCCAGCCGAACCACAACACAAATGTGCTTCCGGAATATCGGTCACGACGAAACCCACGCGACGTAGCAATTCCTTCGGTTGTTGCGTGATTTTCTGGCCGTGCTGCAAAGAGCAAGCCGCATGATAGGCAACGCGGAGACCATTATTTAAGCTCGCAGGCGGGATGTTGGCGAGTGCAAGATATTCACAGATGTCCATCGTCAGCCCGGCCACTCGGGCGCTCGAAGACGCAAATTTCGAATCACTTCGCAGCATGAAACCATAGTCCTTGACGGTCGTGCCGCAGCCCGAAGCCGTCAACAGAATGGCATCGAGACCCCGCGCGTCGAGTTCACGAGTCCAAACCGCAACATTGCGTCGCGCGGCTTCGAGTGATTCGTGCTCACGCCCGAGGTGGTGGACGAGCCCGCCGCAGCATCCCTGGCCCATGGGCAGCACGACCTCGACACCGTGGCGCGTGAGAACACGTATGGCGGCGTCGAGAATCGACGGACCGACTACCGGCGTCACGCAGCCGGCGACCAGCGCCACGCGTCCCCGCCGCTCGCCAACCGCGGCAAATACCTGTGAGCCTTCAACAATCGAGCGGCCTGGCGCCGTGCGGCCTAACGCCGTGCGACGCGGCACCAAACGGCTTTGCGCCGAGCGGCTTGGCGCCAATTCCAGCATGGCCGCGAGCGGCTTGAGGCCGATCCGGGCAAGGACCGGCGCGAGCGGACGGGCCACGGCAGCAAGCCGCAACGCCATCCGTAGCCGTCCGTCATGAGGCAGCACAAGGGCCAAGCCCGCGCGCACGACACGGTCAAGGAAGGGGCGCCGGTGGGTCTTTTCGATGTAGGCACGCGCATGGTCGACGAGGTGCATGTAGTGCACCCCGGACGGACATGTGGTCATGCAGGAGAGGCACGAGAGGCAGCGGTCGACATGTTTGACGACATCGGGGGACGCCGCCCCGCCGTTCTCGAGCATGTCCTTGATCAGGTAGATCCGCCCGCGCGGCGAATCGCGTTCATCGCCATCGAGCACATAGGTCGGGCAAGTGGCGGTGCAGAAACCGCAATGCACGCAGGCCCGGAGGATTTTTTCCGATTCGGCCACCTGTGGATCGGCAAGTTGCGCCAGCGAAAAATGGGTTTGCATCCTACACGCCTGCCCACATCCGGCCCGGATTGAGCACCCCTTTGGGATCGAAGCTCTCCTTCACGCGCTTCGTCAATGCGGCAAGCACCGGCTCCTGCGGTTGGAACACATCAACCGCCGCACGTAGCGCCGCCGGGGCGCGGATCAGCGTCGCATGCCCGCCGGCAATAAAGCCGGTGGCGGCTGAAGTGCCGCTCGCGGCGGCGAAAGAGCCGCTGGCGGGGAAAGTGCCGCCGGCAGCAGCAAGAGCCGAACGCACGAGCGCCGCACCACCATCACGGGACGGTGGAGGCAGGATCCAGAGCAGCCCCCCGCCCCAGTCGTAGAGCACTTGCGCATCGCCGGAGCCAGATACCCTACCAGATACCGCAAGCGCCAGCGCGGCACTTTTCGACGGCGCGATCGAGACGCGCCACAACGGCCTATCCGCACCCGTGTGCGCCGCCGCGAACGGTTCGACGTCCCGGATCGCACGCCAAAGTTCACGCGATGCCGAACCCTCAATCGCCCCGCCCTCCCCGCACGCCGCAACGTCAGTTGCCGCAACGTCAGTTGCCGCAACGGTAGTTGCCGCAACGGCACGCTCCAGCATGGCACGGCGGTGCGCAACCCCGGGCGCGACGCCCTCCAGCCGCAATGCCGTCACGGCACGGTTGGACGCCGCCGTCGCAATAGAGGGCACGCGCGCCGCCACGATTGCGGGCAAGTGGGCAGCGCCGGAAACGTCGCAGTTCGATGCAAGCGCCGCCGTCATGGCGCGCACCGCCGCCCCGTCGTCCAGACCGAACAACAGCACGGTGAGCTCCATTTCCGGGCGCGGAAGAATCTTGATCGTTATGTCGAGCAGGACCGCAAGCGTGCCCCAGGAACCTGCCATGAGCTTGCAGAGGTCATAGCCGGTGACGTTTTTCACCACGCGGCCCCCTGATTTGAAGACCTCCCCGCGACCCGAAACCGCCGTGAAACCCAGAAGATGATCACGCGCGGCGCCGGCCTTGAAACGCCGTGGGCCCGAGACATTGGCCGCAATGACCCCGCCAATCGTCGGCCCGCCGGATGGCGCTCCTAGCAATGCACCGAAACTCATGGGCTCGAAGGCAAGCTCCTGGCCGCTGGCTGCCACCATGGCCTCGATTTCGGCAAGCGGCGTGCCGGCTCGTGCCGACAACACAAGCTCATCGGGCTCGTAAAGCAGCATGCCGGTGAGGCCGGAGAGATCGAGCGTCAGGTCAGTCTGCGCCGGCCGGCCGATCGCGCGCTTCGATCCGGCGCCGAGGACCTCCAGCGCCTTGCCGTGGGTCAGCGCCCAACGCACCGCCTCTTCGACCTGGGGCATCTTGTCTGGTTTCAAAATATCGGTCATTGCGAGGTCCAGATAAACTCAAAACCTCGGAATTTCGGGAAAAGCCATGGCCCCGCCATGGACATGGACACGTCCGAGTTCGGCGCAGCGATGCAGGGTCGGAAACACCTTGCCGGGGTTGAGCAGCCCCTTGTCGTCGAAAGCGCACTTGAGCCGCTGTTGTTGCGCCAGATCGGCCTCGGTGAACATTTCCGGCATCAGGTCGCGCTTCTCGACGCCGACGCCATGCTCCCCCGTGAGCACGCCGCCGACCTCGACGCAGAGTTTCAGGATCGCGGACCCGAAGGCCTCTGCGCGCTCAAGTTCACCCGGCGCATTGGCGTCATAGAGAATGAGCGGATGCAGGTTGCCATCGCCGGCATGGAAGACGTTGGCAACACGCAGCCCATAGGTTTGCGAAAGTTCCCGCATCCGGCGAAGCACCAAGGGCAGCTTGGCACGCGGAATGGTGCCGTCCATGCAATAATAATCGGGCGATATGCGCCCAACGGCAGGAAACGCCGCCTTGCGGCCGGCCCAGAACAACAGGCGCTCCTGTTCGGAGGCCGAGACCCGGCACGTCACGGCGCGGCATTCCTTTGCGAGCGATTCCACGCGTGCCGCCAAGTGGTCGACTTCCGCCTGCGGTCCGTCGAGTTCCACAATCAGCAGAGCCTCGACATCAAGCGGATAGCCGGCATGAATGAACGCTTCGGCCGCATGGATTGCCGGCCTGTCCATCATTTCGATGCCGCCCGGAATGATGCCGGCGCCGATGATGCGGCCAACACATGCGCCGGCATCTTCCGAGGATGGAAAGCCGACAAGCAGCGCCCGCGCAGTTTCGGGCTTGCGCAGGATGCGCACCGTCACCTCGGTAACGACGCCGAGAAGCCCCTCTGAACCATTGATAACGCCGAGGAGATCGTACCCTTCAGAATCGAAATGCTTGCCGCCCAGGCGCAGCACTTCCCCAGTCATCAGCACCAGCTCGCAGCCGAGCACATTATTGGTCGTGGTGCCGTATTTGAGGCAATGCACACCGCCGGAATTCTCCGCCACATTGCCGCCGATGGTACAGGCGATCTGCGACGACGGATCGGGGGCGTAATAAAAGCCCGCGTGTTCCACCGCTTGCGTTACCTTGAGATTGGTCACGCCCGGCTCGGCCACGACGACACGATTGTCGAAATCGATCTCGCGAATGCGATTGAACTTGGCCATGCCGAGCAGCACCCCATCGGCAAGCGGCAGCGCGCCGCCCGAGAGCGACGTTCCGGCCCCGCGCGGCACGACTTTGATGCCTTCAGCGTAACAATACTGGAGAATGCTGCTCACCTGGGCCGTGGTCTCCGGCAACACCACCACCATGGGCAACTGGCGGTACGCGGTGAGCCCATCGCACTCGTAGGGGCGCATCGCCTGTACTGACGCGATCACGCCTTCGCCCGGCACGATTGCGCGCAGACGCTCGACAATGCGGTCGCGACGTTCCAGCACCGCTCCGTCGGGCTCCGGCATTGCGAGCGCCATGCGCGCCTCCCTCAATTCGGCAAGATAGCGGCCGGCATCGGCCCAAATCTGCGCAACTCGCCAAGTTTGCGCAACAAGTGTGCCAGGCTTTCCTGCCTTATACCGGGAATTCAGATCAATCCGGCATCTCACAGGTCGAAGGCAGCCGCATAGCAGACCGAAGCCCAAGGCCGCGGCATTGATTTTGCCGCGACGCAACACGCGCGCCACGGTCCTTGGAACCCATCAAAGTTAAAACCTTCAATAAAATCATAACTTTGATGGTCCTATATTGCATCCGCCCCTTCCGGCCCGAGCATGCGCGTCGTTCATGCAAAATTCGGAATAGGGCCACTAGCCCGTTGACAGTCCGCCCGCCAAACGTCATTCGAATTGCGCGGGTTTCCGCCTCCGGGCGGCGATCCAGTGGATCGTCCGTGGCAACGGGTTCGTTGGCACACATAAAATTGGCCCGCATTGAGTTTGCACGCAAAGAGGAGACGAAGATGAGGACTTGGATTCTGGGGGGACTGCTACTGGTCGCTTCGACCGGCATGTCCCTGGCACAAGATGCAGCCGCCGGTACCGCTGCGTTCAGCAAGTGGTGCTTGCCCTGCCACGCGGCAGGCGAAGGCGCGACAATCAAGCTCGGGCCGCCCCTTAACGGCATTGACGGCCGCAAGAGCGCGAGCTTCGAGGGCTTCAATTATTCCGACGCCCTGAAGGCTTTCGGGGTCACCTGGAACGAGGCTCAGTTCAAGGAGTTCATCAGCGGGCCGATGCAGAAGGTCCCCGGCACCCGCATGGCCTTCGCGGGCGTCAAGGATGCCAAGGAGGTCAATGACCTCTGGGCGTACCTCTCGAAATTCAACGCAGACGGCAAGCCCAAATAAGTCTTCTACAAGTAATTCTTCTCAAGGCCGCGGCGCTCTCCTTCGGCAACGAAACGCGGGCGCCGCAGCCTGCATTTACCCGGCGACATCCACGTCCGCGCGCGGCATTTCGGGAGCGCGACTGATGATCAAAGACGCGGTCGTCACACTCTCTGGCGGTACTGTTACGGGCACTACTCTTGCGGGCGGCTCGGAATTTGCGGCCAATTACGCAATTTCGCTCGCCGGCGCATTTGATGCGCACCTTGCCGGCATCGCATTTGTCTATGAGCCGGTGATCCCCGCTGACGTGATTGGCGGGATGACGAGCGACATCGATATCCAGCGCCAAGAGAACTCCGCAAGCGCCAAGACCGCCGCGAACCGGTTCGAAGAGGCCGCGAGGGCCGCTGGTGTTTCATTCGAGACGCGACTAGCCGATGCCAGCGCGGCCGGAGCGGCCGACCTGTTTGGCCGCATAGCGCGCCGCTTCGACTTGGCAATCGTCGGCCAGGCACGCCGCGAGCAAGGCGCATCCGAGGAACTGCTCATCGAAGGTGCCCTGTTCGGATCAGGGCGCCCTGTTATCATCGTGCCCGTGATCCAATCGCGCGGCCTCACGCTTGAACGCGTGGTCGTGTGTTGGGACGGCAGCCGCCCGGCTGCGCGCGCGATCGCGGACGCCATGCCGTTTCTGACACGCGCGAAGGCCGTCGATATCGTCGTCGTGACCGGCGAACGTGATCGCAGCGGCGAGATCACCGGCAAATATATGCGTGCGCATCTCGCCCGGCACGGCATCGACACCGAGATCAAGCACATCAAAGCCGGCGGCGCCGATGCACAGAATGCGATACAGTCATATACTGCGGATATCGGCGCCGACTTCATGGTGATGGGCGGCTACCACCATTCGCGCTTGCGCGAATTCATCCTGGGCGGCGTCACGCGCGGCATCCTCAAGTCGATGACCGTGCCGGTATTCATGTCCAGATAGAAGATCCATCGGTTCCAACCCCGATGGAACTTTTTTTCCCGTATCGGCGTTGTAGAGTTCAGGCGACGCGCGGAATGAAATTAACCGGGCCACGTGCGACCTTCTTCGGGCCCGAACAGGCCTGAAGGTCGCACTTCCTGGCGCGTTTAATCTGACGCGTTTAATTTAATTTTCGGCCTCGCCTAAGGTTGTGGGAACCGACAAGGTTGCGGGAACCGACATGGTGTGGGAAGCGAAGCGACAGGGAGGGTTTCATGCAGACCACCAAATTGGTAGCAAATTACCTTCCACTGCTCCGACGCTATGCGCGTGCGCTGACCGGAAATCAGGTATCCGGTGACGCCTATGTCGCCGCTACTTTGGAAGCGGCCGTCGCTGATCCAGCTATTCTGCACGAACCCCAGGGGGTGCGGGTGGGGCTCTACCGGCTGTTCACGAAAATCTGGAATTCAGTCCCCGTCAACGGCCACGCTGGTGGAGGAGGACGGATATCGCCCGGCGAGCGGAAACTTAACGGCATTGCACCGTGGCCGCGTCAGGCCTTCCTTCTGCTCGCGGTGGAAGACTTCACGGAGGCGAACGCGGCGCGCGTGCTCGACGTCGACGTTGCAACCCTGCGCGGCCTGGTGGAGCAGTCCGGCCGCGAGCTTGCCGCCGAAATCGCCACCAATGTACTCATCATTGAAGACGATACGCTTATCGCGATGGAGCTGGAAACACTCGTCGAAGGTCTGGGTCACCAAGTTCTCGGAGTGGCCCGCACGCGTGCTGAGGCGCTCAGTCTAACGAAAAAGACGCAGCCCGGATTGATACTCGCAGATATCCAGTTGGCGGATGGCAGTTCCGGCCTGGACACGGTCAACGAACTCTTGACGGCATTCGAGGCGCCGGTGATTTTCATCACTGCCTACCCGGAGCGCTTTCTTACCGGCGAACGGCCGGAGCCCGCCTTCCTGATTGCCAAGCCGTTTCAGCCGGCCACGGTGTCGGCGATCGCCAGCCAAGCTCTGTTTTTCGAACGCAGCGCAAAACCCCGCAAGCGCCACGTGACGGCTTGATTTGGAGAAGATGGACTTCAAACCGTACACGACGGAATGACACATTCCGCGATGATGCCAGGATGCGTCCATGCCTTTATTGCAAGAGCAAAGGATTGACGAAATCGTCGTCCACGCGGCTACTCCCCTCGAGTCCTTCTGCGCCGGGCTCGAAGCCGGCCAACTCGGCATATGGACCTGGGACATCCCGTCGAGCCGGATCACATGGTCGACCAACCTCGCCGGCTGGCATGGTCGAGCCGGAGGCGGCCTCGAAGGAACATTCTTGCTCAAGATCGACGATCTCGAGCCACAGGAACAACCTGGCGTGCTCATGGCAATCCAAGAATGCCTGCGAACGGGCCAGCCGTACCGCTTGGATTATCGCTTACCGCCGGTGTCCGGACACGAGGAGCGCTGGTTCGAGGTCTCGGCCACCGTCATCATCAGGGATGACACTCCCGTGCAGGTGATGGGCATATGCCGGGATGTAACGCAGCGCTTGCGTGTCAATCGTGAAGTGCACATCCGGGCTCGCCAGCACGAGGCTGTCGCACACCTTGGCGAGAGCGCTTTGACCGAAAGCAATCTGCAGAATTTCTTCAACGAGGTGGTCACGACCGTCGCCGATATCCTCGAGGTCGAGTTCGCAAAAATTCTCGAATTGGAAGGAGGCGACGCCGAGATGCTGCTGCGGGCGGGTCACGGCTGGCCGGCCGGTCTGATCGGCACCGCCCATGTCTCGACCAACCGAGAGTCGCATGCGGGTTACGCTTTGGCAGCAAGACGACCCGTCATCCTGGAAGATATTGCGACGGAGACACGGTTTCCCGTAACACAATTGCTACTGGGTCGAGCCATCGTCAGTGGAATCGCCACGCCGATCGCCGGACGGGACGGTCAGGCCTATGGCACATTTTGCACGCACTCGACGAAACGGCGCCAGTTCACCGATTACGACGTCTCATTCGTAACGGCTGTTGCCAATGTGGTGGCGGGTGCAATCCAGCGCCGGCAGCTGGACGAGCGCCACGAACTGATGATCCGCGAATTGCGGCACCGCTCGGGAAACTTGTTCGCCCAACTGCTCGCGTTGTTCTCCCAGACAGCACGGACATCGCGCAACCTGCCCGACCTGATGACCAAGTACGAGGCGCGCGTATTGGCGCTTGCCGATTCGCATCGCTTGATCACCGAGGGTGGATGGAAATCAATCGCTCTGAACGAACTTCTCGATATTCTACTCACACCCTACCAGGACCAAACCTCACGCCAGGGTCCCAACGTCCTCCTTGAACCCGATTCAACTTTGGGACTGGGCATGGTATTGCACGAACTCCTGACCAACGCCTGCAAGCATGGAAGCTTGTCCGTGCCGTCTGGCCGCATTGACTTGACATGGTCGGTCGCCCGCACCCAGCAGGGACGTGTCCTTGCGCTCGAATGGAAAGAAAGTGGCGGACGTAGCCCCAGGAAGCAAGGTCGATCGGGCTTCGGAACTCGCCTGATCAGCATGGTAATCGAACGCCAGCTCAGCGGCCAGGTGCAACAGACTTTCACGCCTAAAGGATCGCTCACTCGCCTGGTCCTTCCGCTTGCGCGCAAGCAGTGACCTGATTGACATGTTCCCACACCGTCATATCTCCGTATAGGCTCGCAATATTTGATTTCATTGC
>DATGVJ010000056.1:0-3470 GCA_035300505.1 Xanthobacteraceae bacterium | reverse complement strand
CAACCATCTGGAATCCCCACCCCATGATCGATGCCACGCACGACCCGCGCCGCGAAAGCTTTGTCGAGAGCGCGAATCATGACCCGGATTTTCCGATCCAGAACCTGCCGCTCGGCATTTTCAGCCCGCCCGGTGAAGCGCCCCGTGGCGGCGTCGCGATCGGTGACGAGATTTTTGATCTCAAGGCGGCCGCCGAGGCCAACCTGTTCTCCGGCCTGGCCGCGGATGCCGCTCGCGCGGCATCCGGAGCGCTGCTCAATCCCCTGTTCGCCAAGGAAGCGCGCGTGCGCCAGGCGCTGCGCGCGCAGGTCTCCGACCTGTTGAGCCACGATGGCTTGCGGCGAGCCCGCGTTGAATCGGTCCGGGCGCGCGTGTTGCACAAGGCGGACGATTGCGTGCTGCATCTGCCGGCCCGTATCGGCGACTACACCGACTTCTACGCCGGCATTCACCATGCCACCAATACGGGGCGCATGATGCGGCCGGACAGTCCGCTGCTGCCCAACTACAGGTACGTGCCTGTCGGTTATCACGGCCGCGTTTCGTCCATCGGCATTGGCGGAACAGTGCGGCGGCCGAGCGGGCAGCGCAAGCCCGCGGCGGAGATCGTGCCGGCCTTCGGTCCTTGCCGCTCTCTCGATTATGAACTCGAACTGGGTGCGTGGATCGGTCCCGGCAATGCGCTCGGAGAACCGATATCGATCGCGCAGGCCGGTTCGCATATTGTCGGCCTTTGTCTTTTGAACGACTGGTCGGCGCGCGACATCCAGGCCTGGGAATATCAACCGCTCGGGCCATTCCTGGCGAAGAGTTTTGCAACGACGATTTCACCCTGGGTGGTGACGAGCGAAGCCTTGGCGCCATTCCGCATCGCGCAGGCGCCGCGGCCGGAGAGCCACCCGCGTCCGCTCGACTATCTCCTCGATGCGCACGACCAAGCGGCCGGCGCATTCGACATCGAGCTGGACGTTTCGCTGTTGACGCCAGGCCTGCGCGAGAAAGGGGCCTCGGCGCACCAGTTGGGGCGAAGCAATGCGCGGCATCTTTATTGGACGCTGGCGCAACTCGTCGCCCATCATGCGAGCGCGGGATGCAATATGCAGCCGGGCGATCTCATCGGCAGCGGCACGATTTCGGCACCGACACCGGACGGGCTGGGCAGTCTCTTGGAACTGAGCAAAGGTGGTCGCGAGCCGATCATTTTGCCATCAGGCGAAACCCGGCGCTTCCTCGAAGACGGCGACGAAGTGATCATGCGCGCGCATTGCCGCCGCGAAGGATTTGTCACCATCGGATTTGGGGAGTGTCGGGGGAGGGTGGTGCCGGCGTTATAGGTGGCGCTCCGAACGGGCGGGTTCGGAGTCCCGCCTTCACGGCGGCTTCGCCGCGGGCGGACTTACTTCAAAGTCTCGCCGTCAGCCTCGTAGCCCGCATGGAGCTATCTGCGCGTCGTGAAACGCGCAGATGCCTAATGCGGGTCGCGTTGCGGCATGGCACGAGCCCCGGATTACGCGCCTTAATCGCGCAAGCGCGGTTGCGGCTCTTCATCCGGGCTACGATCCGGATGACGGTCATAAAGGAAGGTCGCGTAAACGCGGAACTCCAAACGCGCTCCTTCACGACCTTGCCGCAGCTTTCGCAGTCATTGAATTGTGTTTAAATCCGGCTCATGTTGCGCGCACTTTGCAATCTGAAGAAGTCCCGAGAAGGGACCGCCAGGAGGTGAGATCATGAAACGCTTTCGTATTCGCCGCATTGGCACATCATGCGCGCTCGCGATGCTGGCGAATTGGGCAGCCTGCGCGACGCTGAGTGCCGCGCCGGATATCTCAGGCACCTATTGGGCGACGACCTATAGCCCGACGATCCAGGTCCTGAGTGGCGGCGCCCCTCCGCTCAATGCGGCCGGCAAGGTTGCCTACGAAAAGAATCGCGCCGGGCTCAAGGACGGTTCGATCGTCGACAAGGCCCGCCGGGTCTGCGTGCCCGATGGCATGCCGCGTGTGCTCGCGACCCCATATCCGTTTGAGATTTTACAGGTGCCGACCGATCAGGTGACGTTTGTCTATGAGATGAATCATCAGATACGCGTGATCTACATCGACAAGCCGCTGCCCGAACCGCATCGTCTGTTGGTCGAGCCCCTTTATAACGGTCATTCGATCGGCCGGTGGGAGGGCGAAACGCTTGTGGTGGAAACGGCCGGGTTCAACGAACGGACCTTCCTCGATGCAACCGGCCTGCCGCACGGCGACGCCATGCGCACGATCGAGCGCATCCGCAAAACGGCCAAGGAACTTGAAATCTTGATCACCATACACGATCCGGAAATGTACGAGCGGGACTGGCAGGCGCGCTTCGTCTATCAGGAACGCAACGACATGCGGATCGAGGAATACGCCTGCAACGATAATCATCGCGACCTGTCCGCCGTCAAAGGCGTCGAGCCGCAGTGATTGCGGCCCCGTCGCGGGAAGTGCTTTGCTGATAGAAACCAACGAGGATTGCCAATGACCAGAAACGTGCGCCATTTGCGTGCCAGTGCCATCGTGCTGGGGCTTCTGTGTAGTCCCGCCGCATTTCTTCCGCTTCTGGCGCAGGAGATGCCGCGGACCGGCACGCCACCGAAACTTTCCGAGCCCGGCGTCGCCTGGGCCGGTTTCGTGGCACCGAAGGAACCCAACTACGCGATCGCGCGCCTGTTCAATGATTTTGGCAATCCCGCAACCGGAATTGGGCCGGTGAGCGACGATCCCGCTCATCCTTACGTCAACAACGAGGTCGCACGGCAGATGCGGATCCAGCCGACCTACCGGGTGGCGGACCTCAACAATGCGGCCGCAAGGAATCTGATGCCCTGGGCCAGGGAAGCGCTGAGAACGCAGAATGAACTCGTGCTCCAGGGCCAGAATGGCACGACCCGCGAGGCGCGATGCTGGGAAACGGGCGTTCCCGCCTTCCATCTCAATCCCGGTCCGATGCACATCATCCAAGGCCCCAGGGAGGTCGTGCTGATGCTGACCGGGCGGGTGCGCCGCATCCGCTTGATGTGCCGCACTCAGCAAATCCGAAACCGTCCTGGTACGGGGAATCGGTCGGCCGCTACGAGGGTGACACCCTTGTGGTCGACACGATCGGCTTCAACGGCAAGACTTTCGTTGATTCCTATCGCACGCCACACACCGACAAGCTGCGTGTCGTCGAGCGATTCCGATTGATCAATGACGGCAATACGCTCGAAGTTGCTTTTACGGTCGATGATCCAGGCGCCTATCACCAGCCCTGGTCGGGCACGCGAAACCGCCACCGCGTGGTGCGCCCGAACATGCGGCCGGTGGAATTCGAATGCCCGGAAGCCAATGACGATTACTTCGACATCGGGCTCGAGCCGGTGCCGACGGCCCAAAAGCGCCATTTCTGACATGGTGTGCGGACTAAGGCTACTGTGGACGGGAGAGTTCGGAGTCCCG
>DATGVJ010000055.1:0-12304 GCA_035300505.1 Xanthobacteraceae bacterium | reverse complement strand
GCCGGCGCTGCCATAGGAAATGGCGCCCGGTTTCTTGCGCACTTCTTCGATGAACTCCGCCATCGTTTTCGCCGCGATCTGCGAATTCACCAGTAGCCCGGCAGGATTGTTGGCAATCGCCGTGATCGGGGTGAAATCCTTGGCGACATCGAACGAGGAGGTCTTGTTCTGGACCCGGTCGACCGTCTGCGACAACGAGAGCACGACACCGATCGTATGACCATCGGGCGCGGCCCGCTTGAGCATGGTCATGCCGATGGCGCCCGATGCACCTGGCTGGTTTTCGACGACGACAGGCTGATGGAACACGTCGGTCAATTTCGTGGCAACGAGGCGCGCGCTGATATCGCCGGCGCCGCCCGGCGGATTGGGCACGATGATCTTGATTGTTTTCGAGGGGAAGTCCTGCGCTGCGGCGGACAGCGAAATGACGGCGAGAGCACAGGCCAGCAACGTTGCTTTGAGCCAAAGGTTGAGCATACTGATCTCCCGAGTCTTCGGCCTTGAGTCTAAGGCGTGTCGCCAATTAGACCAAGCCATCATTGGATGGATCGGTCGATGGCACTTCGTCTCCGCCAAGCCCCTTCAGATTCGTGTGCATAGCAACTTGTTTGGCTTGTGAAACCGCTTTGCGCATCAATGGTTTCAGATAGTCGTCGAGATGGCGCTGTCGCGGGTCCCGCAATTCCTTCGTCAGCACTTGCAGATAGACGGTCTTGTCGCTCTGCTTCCAATCGATACTGAACCCAGCCTTTTGAGCAAGCGCGGTATGAACGGTCATGATGGTCCGACCATTGCCGTCGAGAAAGGGATGTGCCAATGCGAGGGTCCCCATGACCTCGCCTGGTTTCTCGCGCATCACTCTTGGATCGTTGCCGAGCCGCAGCGCATACTCGGCGGCAAGGCGAATATCGTCGGGATGGGCAAAGCCGACAAAGCTTCCCCTGGTGATAAGCTTGCCAGGAGCGGTGATCTTGCGGTCCTGGCCGGCCCATGGATAAACGTCGGCGAAAAGGCGGCGGTGCGTGTCGAGCACATCCTGATACGTAAGCCGTTTCCTTGACGCGAGAGCGTTTAGAACTTCACCTAAATGCGTTCGGAACGATCGATGCTCGAGCCGTTTGACGATCGCGAGGTCTTTTGCGCCGGCGACATTGCGGAGATAGCCGCGCGTTTCGAAATCTCCGAAGACGTCGAACGTCACACATCGCGCTCCCACAGATATCGTGCATGAAGTTTTGTGGCGTCGGTTCCCGAAATCAGCGCGGCGCGTTGAAGCTCGATAATCAAACACTCGGTTTCGTCGAGTGAGATGTCATCGCCAGCGTGGCTGGTTATCTCGTCGGCAAGCTCGTCGAATTTCGTCGGCACGCAACGCAGGCGATTTTGCGCGGCGAGTTCGTGGATGTAGTCGCGGACCGGCGTCTTGCTCGCACTTGTCTCAAGTTTCGCGAGATCGATGGCAACGTGCGTATTCATGAAATTTTCCTCATGAAACGATAGCATTTTTCAGCGTCGAAAGCAACGAGAGACTCAACCCGTCAACCTGCGCAACGTGCCCTCACCCGCTTTTCTTCTTATCCAGACCCAACTCGCTCCAGCGTTTCATCGCAGCGTCGACATCCTCCTGCTTCGGCCAGGCTGTCGGCGGATAACGCTCACCACCGAACTCCGGATCCGGATCATAGTCGAGATTGATGGTTGCATCGATCAGCACGCGGTTCCATTTTCCGGTGCCAAAAAGCGTCGGGTTGCGATCGCGCTTGCGTGTCGAGGGATCGAGGCCAAGCCCGAACGTATCGGGCATGATGACGATGTCGTTTTCTCCCGCATTGACGCGGTAGGCGATCGCCCAGTCGACCGCCGCATAGTCATGGATGTCGATATCGTCATCGACGACGGTGACATGCTTGTAGCGCACATGCGCGGCCGAACTGCCCCACAACGCATTGGCGGCTTGCTTCGCCTGCCCGCGATAGGACTGCTTCATCCGGATGTTGAGATTCATTCCGGCCTGCACGGGTGGCCCCCATACATCCGTGATGCCCGGCACGCCGGCGCGATCGAGCACGTTCCAGGCGGTCGAGGAACGGAAGATCGAACTGATCATCGCGTTTTCGGAATAGCTGCCCGGCATGCAGCCCTCGATCGTGCCGCGCAATATGGGGTCATTGCGATGCGTGATGCAGTCCACGTAAATGACGGGCTTTGGCGACCGGTCACCCGCCACATAGCCGGTGAATTCCGCGTAAGGGCCTTCCATCATATAGGTCTCGGGATCAAGCCCGAGCCGGCCCTCGATGACGATCTCGGCAGACGCCGGAACAAGGAGGTCATTGGTTTCGCATTTCACGAGTTCGACCGGCTCGCCCCGAATGGCGCCCATGACGTCATATTCGCAAATGCCTTTGGGCACCGGCGATCCGGCGCAGAATCCCAATGACGGCTCCCAGCCGATAGCGACCGCGATCGGCAATTCCTTCATGCCATGCCCCTGCGCTGCCGTGACGTGCTGGCCGATATGCTGGGCACGCCACATCAGCATCGGAATCTTGTTCTGGTCGCCGATCATGCCCCGATAGATGCCGACATTCATGATGCCGGTGTCAGGATCGCGCGTGACGACACCCGCGTATGTGATCAGGTAACGACCGCCATCGAGTCTGTTCCAATAGGGCGTCGGGAATTCATCAAGATTGACATCCTTGGCCGTGACGATGTTCTCCTTGACGGGTCCGCTTTTGACCGTCTTCGGCGCTATCGTCTCGGTCAGAATATTGCGGCCGATCTTCACCAATTCGCGCGCATGGGTGTCCGGCGGCAGGCCGAGCATCATCGCGATGCGGCGATTGTTGTTGAGCGCCGAACCGAAAATGCGTCGGCATCGACTCGTCGGCAGATTGTAGTCCTTGATATTGTTGAACAGGAGCGCGGGACCGGTTCCAGGGCCCTGCGCGAGCCGCATGATGGTGCCGAGTTCGATGTTCCAATCGACTTGCGCATTGATCTCATGCAGTTCGCCTTGCGCCCTCAGCGCATCGATCCAGCCGCGCAAATCGCCGAACGCGACCGGCTTACGTTTCATGGTCATGCTGTGGTTACCTTGTCGGCCGCCAGTTTCACCGCCTTGACGATTTC
The DNA here is from genome assembly GCA_035300505.1 of Xanthobacteraceae bacterium. Taxonomy (GTDB): domain Bacteria; phylum Pseudomonadota; class Alphaproteobacteria; order Rhizobiales; family Xanthobacteraceae; genus VAZQ01. The sequence continues at coordinate 9,166 of DATGVJ010000055.1, read as the reverse complement.
AGCGTAAGCGGCGCAGCGGCAGAGGTTGCCGGAAAGATAATGCCGGATCGTGTCTTCATCCGGATGGGGATGCGCTTCGAGCAATTGCCCAGCCATCAGCACAAAGCCGGGCGTGCAAAAGCCGCATTGCGCGGCGCCGCATTCGAGGAAGGCTTCCTGGATGACGCTGAGCTTTCCGTCGCTCGCCATATGTTCGATGGTGACAACCTTGGCGCCATCGACAAAAGCCGCAAGGTAGAGACAGCCCGACACGGCCTTGCCGTCGACCAGGACTGTGCAGCAGCCGCACAGGCCCTGCGCGCAGCTTTCGCGCGCGCCGAACAAATCGAATTTATCGCGGAGGACTTCGACGATGGTCTGGTGCGTCGCAATGTCGGCACGCACTTGTTCGCCGTTGAGCGTGAAATTGATGGTCCGAGACATGGTCTATTCCGCCACTCGCGTCTCGAAGTTGCGAAGACACGTGCCACAACGTCCCCTCCCCCCTGTGGGGAGGGACAGGGTGGGGGTGGCGACGAATACCGAGTTTGCTGTCACCCCCCTCCCCAACCCTCCCCCACAGGTGGGGAGGGAGCAGACCGAGTCTGTTGCAACCGCATTGCGCCAATCCATGTTCATTCCTCCAGCGGCTCGCCGCGTGCGGCACAGAGCGCGCGATAGACGGATTCCGGCGTGAGCGGCAGCGACGTGAGCCGCACCCCGACCGCATCTTCGATCGCGTTGGCGATGGCCGGCGACACCCCGAACGTGCCGCTCTCGCCGACGCCCTTGGCGCCGAAGGGGCCGGAGCCCTGCACGGAATCGACCGCTTCGTTGATCATATGGGTCGGAATATCGAGAATGCTCGGGATCTTGTAGTCCGCGAACGACGCATTGGTGATCTGCCCGGCATCAAGTTCGATCTTCTCCTGCATGGTGAAACCGAGCTGCATGATCGCCGCGCCCGACAATTGCGTCTCGACGATGCGCGGATTGATCGGCTGGCCGACGTCGGCGATGTTCACGAGCTTGGTGATCCGCACATGGCCGGTCTCGGTGTCGACCTCGAGTTCCACGCCGGCCGCACCGACCATCCAAAATGGCGTCGCTTCCGGGGTCAGACCCTGCTGATTGGGCGGCACATAGTTCGGAATATAGCTGCCGGTGCCGATGATATTGCCGGCCTGCATCTTGTATTTCTTCTGGAACAATTCAGCGACCGGGATGTTGCTGCCTTCCGGCACGCCCAGCTCATGCGCCAGCGCTGCGATCTTGTTCTTGGCATCTTCCGCCGCAAGCCGCACGGCGTTTCCCATATGGAACAGCGAGCGCGAGCCGAGCGTCGCCATGTCGTAGGGCGTCACATCCGTGTCCGGATGCACCACACGCACCGACTCGGCCGGAATATTGAGCACCTCCGCGACCAGCTGCGCGTTGGCGGTGTCCGATCCCTGGCCCATGTCGACGGTGCTGCAATAAAGTATACAGCTGCCATCGGCGGCGACATTCAAGATGGCAATTGAAGTGGTCGGCGAAATCGACGCCTTGAAGCCGATGGCGACACCGCGTCCTCGTTTTATCGGGCCGGCACCACGATCGAAGGCGTCGTTCCAGTTCATGCGCAGCGCCAGCCGATCGAGCACGGCTTCGATCGCGGCGTCCTTCATGGCGGTTCCGGTCGCCTGCGGACGGCCTTCGCGCAATATATTCTTGCGGCGAAACTCAATCGGATCAACCTTGAGAGCCCGCGCCATCATGTCGGTGTGGCTCTCATAGGCCCACACCAATTGCGGAATGCCGAAGCCGCGCAACGCCCCGGCCGGCGTCAAGTTGGTGTAGAGCGAATAGGAATCGATATTGACGTTGTCGATGTCGTAGGGGCCGGGCGCCGTGAAGCCTGACTTCTGCGTGATGCGCGGCCCGATGTCCGCATAGGCGCCGCCGTTCCACCAGACCTCGCAGTCGCGCGCCGTGATGCGGCCGTCCTTGATTCCGCTCTTGATGCGGAAGGTGCTCGCGTGTTTCGTCAGTGTGTAGAACTGCTCTTCCATCGAGAGCGAAATTTTGACCGGCCGCCGCACGATCAAGGTGAGCGCCGCAACCAGCGCTTCAAGTTTGATGTAGAGCTTGGCCCCGAACCCGCCGCCGAGAAAAGGCACCTTCACGCGCACTTTGTTTTCCGGCCATCCCAATAGCCGCGCAACCTCGATCCGTACGAATGACGGCGACTGCGAAGCGGTGTGAATGGTGAGCCCCGTGTCGGTTACTTCCGCAACCGAGACGAACGGCTCCAGCGGCACGTGAAGAACCTGCTGCGTGCGAAAGGTATGTTCGAACACATGATCGGCCTGCGCAAAGGCCGCCGCCACATCGCCGCGCCGCAGATGAAAGTCGAGCGCCACATTGGTGTTGGTCTTGCCTTGCAGGTGCTTGAGGTCCGGAAACATGTGGGCCGGCTTGAGCACGTCGTGCACGACCGCCTTCGAAGTCATGGCCTCGACTTCGTCGAACACCGCCGGCAGTTCTTCGTATTCGGCGTCGATCAATTGTACCGCCTCTTCGGCAATGTGCGGATCGCTCGCCAGGACAACCGCGACCGGTTCGCCCACGTGGTGCACCTTGCCCGATGCGAGGATCGGCTGGTCATGGAACGCCGGACCATAGAACGGATTGGGTACGACCTTGCGCACATCATCAATGGTCACAACGCGGTAGACGCCCGCAAGCGCGCGTGCCGCGCTCGTGTCGATCCGTTTGATACGGCCATGCGCTACAGTGCTGCGGAAGATCTTTCCGTACAGCATGCCGGGCAGCCGCAGATTGTGAACATATTCGGTCCGGCCGGTGACCTTGGCGTGGCCTTCGAGCCGCAACACAGAACGCCCGACTTGTCCGCTTCCGATCGTTTTCGTCGCCATCATGGTGCCCCGCGATTTCGCGACCCTTGGTCGTGGGACAACGCAACGCGCAGCGCCCGCGCCACATAGACCCGCACCAATTGCTTCTTGTAAGCCGACGATCCTTGCCCATCGGTAATGAGCTCGGCCTCGGAAGCCGCCGCTTCGCCGGCCAGCCGAAATGAAGCCTCACTGGCGCCGCCGCTGTGAAGCGCCGCCTCCGCGCCGGGCAGGCGCCGCGGCGTCTCGGTCGCCGCGCTGATCACGATACGGGCATCGCGCACCTTGTCCCCATCGCGATCGATCGAAACTGCAACACCTAGCGCCGGCCAGTCGTGCACCGCCCGCGTCGTGCACTTGAGATAGGCTGCGCTGTGTGCGCCCTGCCCCGGCACGATGAGCGAAGAAATCAATTCGTCACGCCGCAGCGAAGTCTCAAAGTAACCGACAAACAGATCATCGACCGCAATTTCGCGCTTGCCCGTTCGGCTCGTGACGGCAACGCGCGCGCCAAGCGCCATGAGTACCGGCGGCAGATCCATATGCGGGTCGCCATGCGCCAGATTGCCCCCGACGGTCGCAACGTTGCGCACACGGATGTTCGACAGGGTCTTGAGCGTGCGTGTGATGACCGGTGCATGATCGTGCACGACTTTCGAATATTCGAGTGCAGAGAGCGGCGTCATCGCACCGATCGTCATGTCCCCGCCCGGCTTCGCATCGATTGAGACCATCTCCTTGACGTCACGCAGGCTTATGAGTTTGCTCGGACGAAAGACTCCGGCCTTCATCATCAACATCAGAGCGGTGCCGCCTGCGATCGGACGTACGGTCGGATCATCGGGATCGAGCAATGAAACGACTTCATTGAGCGTCGCAGGCTCGGCGAGTTCGAACGGCGTCATGGTGAAATCTCCGGGCTCTCCGGGCACTTGGGCGCGAATGCCGCCGCGAGCCTTGCCGCAAATTGCTTCTCCATCTCGCGCGCCTTGGACCGCAGCACCGGCTGCCCCAGGCTGCCAAGCTTGCCGGTCAGCGCCGCATCGACCTCGTATTCGATCCTGGTTTCGTCGCCGATCTCGCTGAGCCGTGTCAACGCGGCGGCCGTCATGCGGCCGACGATCCCGAGCGGTGTTCCTTCAACCTTCGCCTCGATCTCGTTGGGCGGATCGGAACGCGTGACCTCGACCGTCACCTTGAAACTGAATTTCATATAGGCGACTTTGGTTTCGAACACTGCGGAATAGCGATCGGGACTCAACTCTACGAGATCGCGCACGCCGTCGACACATGAGGCGAAAAAGCGCGCATCGCGCACCTTCTCATACACGGCCGCGCGCGGCGCCTTGACGGTGAGTTCGCCATTGAACTTCATGACTTGGACTTCACAATTTGGACTTCATGAACCGGTTTTATCCCTGCAGCAGCAGTGACAGTTCGGCAGCGATCGTCTTGGGCTGCTCGATCGGCGTGAGATGGCGGGCGCCCTTTAGCACTTTGAGCGTCGACCCCGTGATCGCCTTGTTCAGCGCTTCCGACATGGCTACCGGCGTGGCGTAGTCTTCTTCGCCCACGACGATCGCGGTCGGCATTTTCATGGATGACAGCGCCGGGCGGATATCGGCGGTGCCCAGCATCCGGCAGGTCTCCGCATAGGCCTTCACGTCGTTGCGCAGGAACACGTCGACCGCCTGCTTGACCAGCGCGGGATTCTCCGCCCGGAACGCATCGCCGAACCAGCGCGTCACCTGGTACGCAACGAGCGAGGAGAGCCCCTCCGCGACCGCCTTGCCGGCGCGCTCGGCCCAGGCTTTTGGCGCATCCGCTCCGTACCACGAAGTCGTATCGATCAGGCCAAGCGCCGCCGTGCGGGCCGGATAGGCCACCGCAAACGCAAGCGCCACCGTGCCGCCCATCGAGGCGCCGCCGACGAGGACCGAACGCCATCCGACGTGGTCCATGAGATCGGCAAGATCGTCGGCGAATTGTTCAACCGTATAGGGGCCGGCCGGCTTGTCGGACGCCCCATGGCCCCTGCAGTCATAAAGCAGAACCGAAGCTGGAAGCTCCGCCGCAACCGGTTCCCAGAACTCCCGGTCCATGGCAAGCGAATGGATGAGCACGGCGCGTGGCGCGGCAGCGCCCCGATCGTGTAGCCGATAGCCGATGCGGGTCCCGTCGCGGGTCTTGGCGGTGCCGTCAGAACGCGCAGCTGCTGGCAGGGTGGTCACGGTATGCGCCTCATTGGAATGAAGAAACCTGCATACGCCATGCTGGGGAGAGGAAATCAAGGGTGATGGGTGGGCGTGGTTTGCGTCGGTGAAATTGACGGGAAGGGGAACCTTACTCCGGGTGAGCGGATGACCTGTCGACGCGCTCGGTCTGTTCCCTCTCCCCTCCGGGGGCGGCGGAGCCGCCGAGAGGGTTAACATGAAAGCACCTCCTTCCGGTTGCGCCTCGGCGCTTTCATCCGGCGGGGTGGCAACGGCAGCCATGAGCGCTAGGGTGAGGGGGGCCCGATCAATCGAGAGTTGTTCCCCCTCACCCCAGCCCTCTCCCCAGCGGGGAGAGGGAGTCTCACTGAGTTCGTCGATAGATCATCGGCTCACATCGACATCCAACATTCCAGCAACGCATGTGCCAAAATCCTTCGTGCCCAACGGCCCGCCCAAATCCGGCGTGCGCCATTCGGGCGTCGCGATCGCCCTTTCGAGCGCGGCATCGATCGCCACGGCCGCCGCATTGAACGCAGCGTTTTTCCGCCGTTCGCCCAACCACCCCAGCAGCATCGCGGCCGAGCCGATGAGCGACGCCGGGTTGGCACGGTCCTGCCCTGCGATATCCGGTGCGGAGCCATGCTGCGCCTGGGCCACCGCGTGGCTCAAGCCGGCATTGAGCGAAGCCGCCAGCCCCAGGCTCCCGGCGATTTCGGAAGCCTCATCCGACAGGATGTCGCCAAACATGTTGGTGGTAACGACGACATCGAACTGGCTTGCATCGCGCACCAGGAGCGCCGCCATGGCGTCGATGATCCGTTCTTCGTACGTGACTTGCGGATAGCGGCTCGCGACGGTACGCACGCACTCGAGGAAAAGGCCTTCCGAGATCCGCAAGACATTGGCCTTGTGCACCGCCGTCACCTTCCGGCGCCGCCCCATGGCCAGTTCGAACGCGGATTCCGCAATGCGGGTCGATCCGTTGCGCGTGATCTTGCGCATCGACAGCGCCAGGTCCGGCGTCGGCATAAATTCACCCGGCCCGACATGCATCGAACGATCGGCGTAGAAGCCTTCGGTGTTCTCGCGCACGATCACGAGATCGACCGGCACGCCGCAGCGTGCCGGAAATCCGCCACGCGTGCGCGCCGGGCGGATATTGGCATAGAGATCGAGCCGCTTGCGCAATTCACCCGAGGGATTGAGCCCGCCCTGCGCCACCGGCGGATAGTCGTTGTGCGATACCGGCCCGAGGATCACCCCGTCGGCCTTAAGCGCTGCTTCCAGCGCCGCCGCCGGAAAGGCTGTCCCTTGCTGGCGCAACGCCGGAAACCCGACCAGTGCCGGGGTGAAGGAAAGGCCCAATCCAAAGCGCTTATCCGCTTCGCGCAACACGACGAGCGTTGCTTGCGTGATCTCCGGCCCGATGCCGTCGCCTTCCATCACGACGAGTTCGATCACCGCTCCAGTCCTTTGCGGATTTGCTCGACGCGCTGGCCGGCCGCCGCCATCAGGAAGCCAACGTCGGTCTGCGTGGTGACGAAGCTCACGCCTTTGCGAATGAAAGCCTGTTGCCGGTCGAGATCGCGCTCGCCACCGAGCCCGGCATATTTCCCGTGTGCCTTTGCGGCCACAATGACGCGCTCGATGGCAGCCACGATGATCGGATCACCAAAGGCCCCCGGCTTGCCCATGGAGGTCAACAGGTCGTTGCAGCCCACATGCAGGACGTCGACACCGTCGACGGCCGCAATCTCCTCAACATTCGCAATCCCCTCCACGGTCTCGATCATGCACACGACCAGCGTCGCGGCATTGAGCTGGCGCATACCCTCGCCGATCGGCACCGGCCGCAGATCGAAATTCGGATAGGCTCCGCCGACCGAACGCTTGCCGATCGGCGGGAATTTGCAGGCGTCGACGGCGGCGCGCGCGTCTTCTGCGGAATTCACATCCGGAAACACGATGCCGGTCACGCCATTGTCGAGAACGAGCGATGTATCGGGATGCCGGCAACTGCCCACGCGCACCAGCGGCGCCACACCGCAGCCAAGGGCGGCTTGCGCGATGTGCCCAATGGTCTCAAGCGAAAACAGCGAATGCTGCATGTCCATGAAAATAAAGTCATGGCCGGTGGTCTTGGCGAGGCGTGCGATGTCGCCGGAGCGCGACAGACGCACGATCATGCCGAGCGAGACATCGCCCGCCTGCATGCGGGCTTTGACGGGATTTATGAGTTCATTCGATTGCGGCATTCACGCGCTCCGTACATGTGATGAGGGGTAGGGTGGGCAAGGCGCCTGGCACAATGGTCGATTGTGTAACGGCCATACGTGGCGCCGTGCCCACGCGTTGCGGCCGACACGCACGTCGGGGCGCGTGGGCACGGCGCGCTACGAAGCGTCGGAGTTTGTTTTAAATTCACGGCATGCGCGCCTTTGCCCACCCTACAAAATCCCGTTAATTCCAATAGGGCGGATAGCCCGAGGTTTTCTGCTCAGCCTCAAGCAGCCGCAGCATGGCGGGCCATTCCAGCACCCCATAAGGCCTGCGGGTTCCGGGTTGATAGAGATGCGCCGTGTGCGCGAGCACATTTTCGCCCGGCACCGAGAGTTCGGTGCGCGCCGCCATGGCGTCGACCTGGGCGCGGCAGGAGAGTTCAAACTGATACATGGTGTTGAACGCCTGCTGGGTCGTGGCCCCGCAGGTCAACAGGCCGTGGTTGCGCATGACCAGCGCATCATGAGGCCCGAGATCATTGACGATGCGCACGCGCTCTTCAAGATCAACCGCCGGCCCTTCATAGTCGTGATAGCCGAGATGGCCGACAAAACGCATTGACGTTTGCGACAACGGCAAAATCCCGCATTTCATCGCCGCGACCGCCATGCCGGCACGCGAATGGGTATGCAGCACGCAGCCGACATCGGGCCGCGCCTTGTGGATCGCGCCGTGAATCACATAGCCCGACTTGTTGATGCCGTAGTCGGTATCGGGCTTCCAGATGATCTCGCCTTCGACGTCGATCTTCACCAGGCTCGAGGCTGTTATCTCCTTATACAGCAGGCCGTAAAGATTGATCAGCAGATGGTCGGGGCTACCCGGGATGCGCGCCGTAATGTGGTTGTAGATGAGATCCGTCATCCCATAGACATCGACCAGGCGATAGCAGGCCGCGAGGTCAAGCCTCGCCTGCCATTCCTCGCCCGACACGCAATCGCGGATCGACTTGAAGTCCGTGGCATAATTCATGATACGTAGTTCATGGTATGTGACACCTCATGCTTAATCGTAGAGGGCGAGAGCCGGGAGATCAATTGCAATGCATGCACCAGCCGCCGCGGATCGCGTATTCGTATCAGCCAAAGCGGCGGATGAATTCGTCCGGCACCTGCTCGCCGCCCACAATGTGCCGGAGGACGACGGCGCGACCATCGCGTCCTGCCTGGTCAGTGCCGACCTCCGCGGCGTCGACACCCATGGAATCTGCCGCCTGCCCGGCTACCTTGACCGGGTCCGGCGCGGCCTGATCAACCCGCGGCCCACACTCAAGCCCCACCGAGTCACGCCGGTTGCGGCCTCGCTGGACGGGCAGGATGCCTTCGGCTTCGTGGTCGGGAAGTGCGCCATCAAGGAGGCCATGGCGATGGCGCGCGATTTTGGCCTCGGCCTCGTCACGGTGCGCCGCAGCACGCATTTCGGCATGGCGGCTTCCTACGTGTTGCCCGCCATCGAAGCCGGTTACATCGCCATGGTTTTTTCCAACGCCTCGCCCGCCATGCCGCCCTGGGGCGGACGCGAAGGCCTCCTCGGGACCAATCCATTTGCGGTTGGCGCCCCGGGCGGCAAGCTGCCGCCGTTCCTGCTCGACATGTCGCCGGCCGTCGCGGCGCGCGGAAAGATCCGCCGCGCCGAACGGCGTGGCGAGACGATCCCGCTGGGTTATGCGCTTGACGGCGAGGGCCGTCCGACGACCGATCCCAAGGCCGCGCTCGGCGGCGTGGTGCTGCCGATCGGCGACTACAAAGGCTCCGGCCTTTCCATGCTGATGGATATTTTGGGCGGCGTGATCTC
>DATGVJ010000054.1:0-40915 GCA_035300505.1 Xanthobacteraceae bacterium | reverse complement strand
AATTCATCTTCAGAAGTGTGCACGTTCTTGCCGCCGCGCGGCGGACGGAACTCTTCCTTCCCCTGATTCGGCTGATCAACGAATGCCCCAGTGATGTCGTTGCCTGCCTGTTGGGAGATTACGAAGTCCCGACCCTGGCGCCGATCGTGATTTCTGTTTTCCACGGCGACGCCGCGCCCCTCATTGACGTATGCGCCGATCGGAATATCCATGGTTTTGTGCGCTGGTCGCTGATGAATGCGCTGGCGCGACTGGCATTCGATGGCGCCATCGCGCGCGAGACCGTGGCGGACTTTCTCAAACGTTTCGATCGGGAGCAACTGGCCGAAACCGACGATGTTGCGTGGGAGGGATGGGTCAGTTCGATCTTGTTGCTCGGCCTGGAAGAAATGCGGGAGCAGATGCGCGCCGCCTGGCGGGACGGCCGTCTGCTGCAGGACGAAGACGATCTCAAAGACTACGAAAACCAACTCACGATCGCAGGCAATCTCGCTGCCGGCGACGATTCAATGTTCGTCAATGAGTACCTTGTTCCCATCGACGATCCGGTCGAGGCGCTTGAATTGATCGTAAACGACGAGAATGATTTCGATGAGGATCCGTTTGGCGACGGCGAGTCCGAGAATGATGTGTTCGACCGCGACCCGGCGAAAGCCATCGCGCTAGACGAGGAAGAGATTCTCTGGCTTGACGAATGCCTGGCAAGCGACCTCACGATTGCCGGGAAAAGCCTGAGCGTCGAGAGGATCGATGGATTCTGGTGCGCTCTGGCCATGGATTCCAATCGGGCGCGCGCGCGTGAAAAAGTCAACCGAACCATAAAGTCCGTCCGCGCCTCCGTGATTCACAACAACAATGAGATGGTGGCAAAGGCCCACCAGTTGTTGACGCGCATGTGGAACACGATCGCGGACCGGCTTGGCGCAAGCTACGCGCATAGCCCGCTGTTAGAGCAGTTGAATGAACCGGCGGGCCGGCACTGGGCTGTCGGATTCCTCGAAGGGATGGACGCAATGGACGCGAATTGGGCGCGCGCGGACGACGACGACGAGATGTCCATGTTCCTTAGGCCGATCGTGAGGCTCGCGCTCGATGACGGCGAGGAACTGCAGGAATTCCGCATGACGCCCGAAAGACGTGCCGAAGATATCACCGTGCTGCGGCCCAGCATCCTCGGCTTACATTCGACATTGCGCTTGCGCAATCTGCGGGCACCGCAGCAGCCCGCCAAAAGCATCAAAGTCGGCCGCAACGAGCCCTGTCCGTGCGGCAGCGGCAAGAAATTCAAGCGCTGCTGCGGGTCAGGTGAAACGCCGCCCTTGCACTGAGCCTGTCTGAAACCTCGATGGGATGAGCTGGGTCGAGCCTGAGGTCGGAAGCCACTTGCCGTCGTGGCTCCAGTCGGTGCAGGACTGCTCTCCACAATTGCCGTCCGAGAGCTTATGTGTTGCTGGCTGAGGACTCTTGGTATGGACCGGATTTCTGAAAAGCGTTTGCACGACCTGCTTGAATTGGCTGTCCAGGGGTTCGGCCCGAGGTGCCTATGGAACATCCGTCCGGAACCAACATCCGAAAGCATGCGGGTCGTCGCCCGACAATTGAAGACCTACGGCAACTTGGCTGCCTGGCGTCTTGGTGCTGAGATAGAAGCTGAACTTGACCGTGCCTCTTGATACCTTTCAGAGCGAAGTGCTTAAGGTTCTCTGTAGGCGTCGCACGCCGTCATCACCGGAGGCGGGCGGGGCGGTGCTGCAGCGGCATGGCTATCGAGCGTCCGAAGACCTCGATATATTCAACGCACCAAACATCGACGTCATCACGGCAGCCGAACTCGACATGGCCGATCTCAAGGCGGCCGGATTTGAGCTCTCTTCGAGCACAAGATACGAGGGCTTTGTCGAAGCCATTGCGTCGAAACCAGGCTTCGGCACGACCAAGATCCAGTGGGTGCAATACAGTGGTTATAATTTCTATGAACCCGTTCCGGATCCGGAGTTCGGATGGCGCCTGCATTTCGCAGATCTTGCCGTGAACAAGGTCCTCGCCGCCGCGTCGCGGCGGCAGCCACGAGATTTGGTCGACCTTTATCTGGTTCACGCATTCGTCATGCCGCTCTGGCACGCCATGTGGGCGACGCCCGGAAAAGATGCCGAAATGACGCCCGAGAAGGCGATCGAACGGATTCGATATCATTCTCAATATGCCCGGGGCGAGCTTCAAAATTCGGTCTTCGCTGCCGATGCGACAGCGATTCCAAGCATGATCTCGGACGTTCGCAATGCACTGGACGAGGCGGAAAAAGTCTTCGATCGGCTGCCGCCGGACACTGTCGGAAAGGTTCTGGTCGACGCCACGGGGCGTCCTGTTCACTCTCTCGACGAAATCAAGATGGTCGGGCAGCGAGCCATCGCAGCCGCCCCAGGGGGTGCGTGGCCGTCCGGCCCGGATATCGACCACTTCGTGATTGCGCGAATGATCGACAGCTACGGCCGCAATGGCGAAAAGCTATGGACGGCCGAACCGACGCAGCCCACGTCCAATCCATAGTCCCGGCACTGTCGGCGGGGCCGTGTCCATGCTGTGCGCTCCCCATCAACTCAAATCCAGCACGCCCGCTTCACCGCTCTCGGTGCCAAACGCCAGCAGCGTCCCGTCCTGGCTCCAGGCAAGCGCCGTGACAGGTGCATCGCCGGGACGCTTGGCGAGGATTTCGGCGCCGTCATCATTGCGTACGATTAACACCATGCCGTCCGCATATCCGACCGCCGTGATCGGCTGTCGAGGATGACACGCCACCACGTCGACCTGATGTCCGGTCTGCGCCATGATCTGCGGCGCCTTGCCCATCGGGCCATCCTTGGCTTGGAACGGCCAGAGAATGAGCTGGTTCGAACCCGAGGTGGCGAGCCACTTGCCATCGTGGCTCCAGTCGAGCGAACGCACGCGCTCGGCATAACCCTGCATCCGCATGTCCTTGCGGTCGACGACGCGCCAGCCGTGCAACGTCGATTCCTGCATCGCGGTGACAAGGAAGCGCCCATCGGGACTGAAAGTCCCTGCCAGATGCGAGCCCTTCCATTCGAAACGCTCGGGTTCGCCTGTGACATTCGGGAACCAAAGCGTTGCGCCATTGTAATGCGCAATGGCGAGCCGAAACCCCTTGGGCGAGAAAGCAAGCCCGCCGACAGTCGAGGGTACCTCCAGCATTTTGTACGCTTCATTCGCAGCCGCTTTGTTGGCGCGCACAAAGGCCTGTTTGCCGGCCGACCAGGCGATCGCACCATCCTGCGCCAGCGCCACGTGGTCTATCCACCGACGCTTTTGGTCAGTCGCAACAAGCGTGCCCTTGCCCTTTGCGTCGGTCGACATCACCTTGCCGTCGTCACCGCCCGTGATGACTTGCTTGCCATCGGCAGCGCTCTCAAGAATCGCACCGCCGTGTATGTCGCAGCGCTGCGGCTCGCCATCGTTCGTGGCGAGCACCAATGCCTCTTCGCCAAGCACAAAGACAGGCGTCCTCTGTAGAAAATGCAGGCCAACCACGCTGCCGCCCACCGCAACCGGCCGGATGCGCTCGGCCACCGAGGCGATATCTCTGGTGTTATCGCTCATGAGGGATCAACGGACATCGTCACGCGATGCAGCTTTCAAAGCCTGTTCGAATCAACTCTTCGGGCAATTTGCGCCCGATGAAGACCGCACGGCTCAGGCGTTTCTCGCCGTCCTTCCACTCCCGTTGGTGGTCGCCATCAAGGATCATGTGTACGCCCTGGAACACAAACCGCTTGGGGTCATCCTTGAAAGAGAGGATGCCCTTGCAGCGCAGGATGCTCGGACCTTCGTTCTGAACCAACCCCTGCACCCAGGGGAAAAACTTCTGGGCGTCGAGCGGACTGTCGGTCGATAGCGACAAGGATTGCATATCTTCGTCGTGATAATGTTTGAGGCCGCCGTGCCCGTGCGCATGGCCTTGGTGATCGTGATCATGGTGGTCGTGTCCATCATGGTCGTGATCATGACCGTGATCGTGGTGATCGTGATCATGGTCATCGCTTTTGAGAAAATCCGGCTCGATATCGAGAATACGATCGAGATCGAAGGCATTGCGTCCCAGCACTTCGGCAATCGGAATCTTGCAGCGCTCGGTGCGGTGCACACGCGCATAGGGATTGATGCCACGGATGCGCGCCTCGACTTCAGCCAGTTCGTCAGGTTTCACGAGGTCCGATTTGTTGAGCAGGATGACGTCGGCAAATGCGATCTGGTTCTTGGCTTCGGGCGCATCCTTGAGGCGATCGACCAGCCATTTGGCATCCGCCACCGTGACGACGGCGTCGAGCTTGGTCTTGCGGCCGACGTTCTCATCGACGAAAAACGTCTGCGCCACCGGCGCCGGGTCGGCGAGCCCGGTCGTTTCCACGATGATGGCGTCGAACTTGCCCTTGCGCCGCATCAAGCCGTCGATGATGCGCACCAGATCGCCGCGCACAGTGCAGCAGATGCAGCCATTGTTCATCTCGAACACTTCCTCGTCGGCGCCCACCACGAGGTCGTTGTCGATGCCGATTTCGCCGAATTCGTTGACGATGACGGCAAACTTCTGCCCATGCGGCTCGGACAAGATGCGGTTGAGCAGCGTGGTCTTCCCGGCACCGAGGTAACCGGTCAGCACCGTCACGGGAATCTTGTCAGACATCGAGAGGCTCCTTTTGGCCCGTAACATAGGGGCCAGAATAGGAAATCCAAGCTCAAACTGGCCGGCGCGTGCTTGAACTCGACCGGCCGCGGCCCTAGGCTCCCGCCAAGCTCGCCAGCGCCAAACCGGCCGGCGGGATGGTCATTCACCAGGGAGGCATCATGCATACCAGATGGTTATTTGGCGTTGCCGCTGCAGCGCTCATGGTCTTCGGCGCCGGTCACAGTCACGCCCAAGTCCTTGCAGGCCAAGTCCTCGCAGGCCAGGTTACATCCGCAGAAGAAGGCGCCATGGAAGGCGTCGTGGTCAGCGCCAAAAAGGCGGGTTCGAACATCACGGTCAGCGTGGTGACGAATGCGCAGGGGCGCTTCACCTTCCCGGCCGCGCGCCTGGACGCCGGCGAATACAAGATCTCGGCACGCGCCAATGGCTACGACCTCGAAGGTCCCAATGCGGCGACCATCGCGACAGGCCAGGGCACCGTTGACCTTAAGATGCGCAAGGCCCGCAATCTCGCGCGGCAGCTCACTAATGCGGAATGGATGGCGAGCGCGCCCGGCACCGACGACGACAAGGCCAACTTCCTCAATTGCATCAGCTGCCACACGCTTGAGCGCGTGTTCAAGTCGACCTACAATGCCGACGAACTGGTCAACGTGATCTCGCGCATGAACGGCTACGCGCAGGTGAGCCAGCCGATCAAGCCGCAGCGCCGCGTCGATCAGGCCCGCGCCGGCAATCCGGAACGTTTCCGCAAGGCGGCGGAATACATCTCAAGTGTCAATTTGAGCAGTTCGCAGGACTGGCAATTCGAACTCAAGACAATGCCGCGCGTCAAAGGCCGCGGAACCAACGTGGTCATTACAGAATATGACCTGCCCCGCCCGACCATCGAGCCGCATGACGTAGTGATCAAAGACGGCACGGTCTGGTATACGAATTTCGGCGAGCAGTTTCTGGGCCGGCTCGATCCCAAGACGGGCCAGCACACTGAATATCCGGTGCCGACCCTCAAGGCGGGATTTCCCAACGGCAGCCTGGACCTCGGCATCGACAAAGAGGGCAAGCTCTGGCTCGGCATGATGTATCAGGCTTCGATCGCCAAGTTCGACCCGGAGACCGAGAAGTTTCGCCTGTGGCAGCTGCCCGCGGAACGCAACAAGGACAATTCGCAGCTCAACATGGTGACCATGTCGCACCATGTCGACGGCAAAGTCTGGATCAACGATGCCGGCGTCTCCACATTGTTCCGGCTCGATCTGGCAACCGAAAAGTGGGAGGAACTCGACCCACTCAGCATCCTGCCCGGTGGCCGGACCAATTATTCGATCTATGACGTGCGCGCCGACTCGCAGAACAACGTCTATGTAACCGACTTCCAGCGAAATTATCTCGTCAAGGTCGACGCCAAGACGCTGAAGTTCACGGCCTACCAGACCGGCACGCCGTTCTCGCGCAATCGGCGCGGCCGCCTCGACGAACAGGATCGCTTCTGGTTTGCCCAATATCGCGGCAACAAGGTCACGATGTTCGACACCAAATACGAAAAGGTCCAGGAGTACCCGGTGCCGACCAAGCACACACATCCCTATGATGTGGTCACGGACAAGAACGGCGACGCATGGACCGGCGGCATGTCGACCGACCGCGTCGTGCGCCTCGACCCCAAATCCGGACAGGCGGTCGAATATCCGCTGCCGCGCAACACCAATATGCGCCGCATGTTCGTGGACAATTCCACCAATCCACCAACCTTCTGGGTCGGCAGCAATCACGGCGCCTCGATCGTGAAGGTCGAGCCGCTGGATTGATTGATTGGCGACAATGTCGCTTGTGAAGCACGAAGCACGAAGCGCGGCCACGTGGCCGCGCTTTTTTGTAAACTCACCCCCTCAATGCCGCAACAATCTGCCGCATATTATGACGCATCATGTCGATGTAGCTCGGAGCATCGCCGTTGCGGTCCGTCAGCGCATCCGAATAAAGCTTGCCGCCTAGGCGGGCGCCGGTCTCTTTGGCGATACGCTCCAACAGCCGCGGGTCTGAGATATTTTCCAGAACGACCGCAGGAATCTTCTCGCGCTTAATCTGCGTAATGATGCGCGCCACATCGCGGGCTGACGCTTCCGACTCGGTCGACAGGCCCTGCGGTGCAATGAATTCGATGCCATAGGCTTGTTGCAAATACCCGAAGGCGTCATGCGAACTGATGATCCGGCGGCGTTCGGCCGGAATGGAGGCCACTGCGGCTTTGAGTTCGCGGTCGAGCGCATCAAGTTTGGCGAGATAAGCGGCTGCATTCGATTCATAGTCGGCCCGGCCCGGCGGGTCAGTCGCGACGAGCGCGTCCCGGATATTGGCGACATAGATCTTGCCATGCTCGGCGGACTGCCAGGCATGAGGGTCCGCATGACCGTCGGCCAATTTACGCGTTGCGATCCCGGAAGTCGTCTCGATGACCTTGGCCTTGGTTCCCGAAGCTCGCACCAGACGGCCCATCCAGCCTTCGAAGCCAAGCCCATTGGTAACGACGACCTTCGCATCCGCGACCTTCCTGGCGTCCGCCGGCGCCGGCGAATAGACGTGGGCGTCACTGTTGGGGCCGACGAGGGATGTGACATCCACGCGGTTGCCGCCGACGGCTATTACAAAATCCCCAAGGATCGAGAATGTCGCCAGCACTTTGAGGCGGTCTTGCGCTTGCGCCGCATGGGGACCTACGATCGAGAACGCAATAAGCGCGGCTGCGACCCCGAGCATCTGTCGTCTTATCAGCATCGTCCTACGCTTCCAGATGACGACGCGGCATGGCCTGACGGACTATTCCACCAACCCGGCCGAACAAGACCGACAACACGTAGAGAAAGCCCGCAACCAGAATGACGGCTGGCCCCGCCGGAACGCCGGTGTGAAACGACAACAGCAATCCCGCGTACCCCGAGATGACACCGGAGCCGGCCGCGACAATGACCATCTGGGTGATATCGCGTGCCCAGAAGCGCCCGGTGGCGGCCGGCAGCATCATGATGCCGACTGCGAACAGTGTGCCAAGCGCATGATCTGACCGCCTGAGAGCGTCCCAATGGCGCGGCCTTCAAATCCCGTGAGGCCGACGGAAGCAATCGCCCGCTCGATGCCGGCGCGGTCCTCGCGGTCTATGCCGCCGAACAAGCCGGCGCGCCGCCACAGTACCATCGCCACCATGTCGTAGACATTGATCGGAAAACTTCGATCGATTTCAGCCGCTTGCGGCAGGTAGGCGATATCCTGCGCGCGCAATCCCGCGCGATCGATTTCGCCCGACAGCGGACGGAGCAGCCCCGCAATGGCTTTGAACAAGGTCGATTTGCCGGCCCCATTCGGCCCGACCACGGCCACCAGCGCACCGGACGCAACCGCGCCACTCAAGTGATGCACGGCCGGATGGCGATCATAGCCAATGGTCAAATCGCGAAATTGCAGGGCTAATGCCATGCGATGCCTCAACTCATCGCCCAGATCACCACCATCCAGATCAGAGCGGTCAGAACGGCGGCGATCGAAATCCGCGCGCCGACCGTCATGCGCAGGAGCGATGGCCCGATCTTCGCCGCCGGATGGCCCTGTCCTGGCGCATGATGATGGTGATGGCCGTGCGCTTGGTCGTGAACTTGGCCGGTTCCCTGGGTCGCCTGCGCCGCCATGTGTACCCGCGTGGTTTCTTGGAAAATGTGGAGGATCGCAGCTATGTTACAACATTATGGCCTGCCAAAACCAGCGCGACAACTTGGGCCCAGACTTGCCAAACCCAGACTTGCCAAACCCAGACTTGCCAGACCCGGATTTGCCAAGCTCTTTGGCCTATGCTGTGTGGGCGTCCCAGAATTGAAGTTCGTCGCAACACGCCGGAACCTCTCATGAGCGACAAGACTGCCCGCGTCGTTGCCGTCGGCGAGGCCATAATCGGGCTGTCGCGGCACGATGGCCGCCTTGCCGTCGATTGCAGTGGCGACACTTTCAACACCGCGGTCTATCTGGCGCGCGCTGGGCTCGATGTTGCCTTTGCGACCGCGCTCGGCGACGACAGCTATTCGGATGCCATCGTGGCGCTGGCGACGGCTGAGAGTATCAATTGTGACCTGATCCGCCGTCTGCCGGGACGCCTGCCCGGCCTCGTGATGGTCGAAGCCGACGCCGAGGGACGACGCAAAATCCATCAGTGGCGCGGCGAGGCCCCGGCGCGCGACCTGTTCGACCTGCCGGACTGGGGGCTGGTGGGCGAGGCGCTCACCAAGGCCAAACTCGTCTATTTCACCGGGATTACGCTGTCACTCTATTCCAACAACGCCATCGGCCGGTTTCTTGCCGTGATCGAAGTCGCGCGCCAGCAGGGCGTGAAGATTGCCTTCGACGGCAATTTCCGCCCGCGTGACTGGAAGGGCGACTTGAGCCGCACCCGCACTGTATTCATGGAGGCGCTCAAGCGCGTCGACATTGCGCTGCCGACCTATGACGACGAGGCGGTGCTGTGGGGCGATCCAAGCCCGGAAGCGACGGTCGAACGTCACCAGGCGTTTGGCATCGGCGAGATCGTGGTGAAGAACGGCCCCAACAGCGCGCTGGTTGCCGTCGGAGGCACCATGGAATTCGTTCCCGTGCCCGAAATCGTCATACCGGTCGACGCCACGGCGGCGGGCGACAGTTTCAATGCGGGATATCTTGCAACGCGCCTCGCTGGCGAAACGCCAGTTGCCGCCGCAAGCGTGGGACATCGTCTCGCCAGCCGCGTCATCCGCCATCGTGGCTCGATCCTGCCGCGGGCAGAACTCGCGGTGCATTAAAGACACCGTAGGGCGGATTAGGCGGACGATCCGCCCCTTGGCGGAGCGAACGCCGTAATCCGCCGACCCGGGGCCGTGCATCAAGGCTTGCCAAGAAGCATCGCGCAAATGCCGGCCAGGAGCGGAAGCGGGAGCGAAACGAAAGCGCGCAGCCACACCACGCGCGGCGCCATCATGTGGATTTCCCAGTTGATCAGCCGCTGCAACGTATAGAGCGACCAGGCCGTCGTATAAGCGATCACCTGCGGGGCGCCGGCCCCACCCTTGAGGGCCGCCGCCCCAACCGAAAAACCCACCACCGCGCCACCGGGCGTAGCTGCGCCTGCGAGCGTCGCTATGGCGATGCCGAGGAGGCCCGAATTGGGACCGATCCAGGCACCGATCGTCTCCTGCGGCATCACGGCCGCGACATAACCGGAACCGATGACACCGACGAGCACGCGCGGGATCAGCACCACAAAGTCGCGGCTGCCCTCCTGCATGCCCTCGCGAAACAGCGCCTTGCTGCGCACCGCGGCCGTCAGCGCCAACGCGGCAACCAGCCCCCACAACACGACGGTGACAAGCACGCTGATGATCGTCATCAGGTCCATTGGTCGCCTCCCCAACGCGACGCGACCGCACGGGCCACGATGCGCGCCGATAGGCCGGCGATGATCGGCAGTGGCACGGCAATGAGAATACGCCAGCCGACGAATTCCGGCCCAAAGAAGGGCAGCTCCCAAATGAGCGCACGGTTATAGCCAAGCAGGTTCCACGCCGTGATGAACGCCACGGCCGTCCCGACATCGGCACCAAGCAGCAGGAACGCGCCGGCGACCGGAAAAATCGTGAGCGGCCCACCCGGCAGGACCGCGCCCATCACCATGGCGATAAGAATGCCAAGAACGCCGGATTCTCCCCCCACGACCCGCGCCACCACTTCGCGCGGCAACAGCCGGGTCACGAAGGCCGCAATCAGGCAGCCGGCAGCCATCTTGGGCAGCATGCCTCCGAACAGCCAGAGATCGGAACTCAGGATCGCGATGAATTTATCCGACCCGTCGCGAAAGTAGACGATCGTACCCGCGATGATCGAAACCGCTGCAATGATGGCCGTCGACCATTCGAATGTTCTGACGCGGCGGCGTTCGGCCATGCAGTCGACTAAGGCTCAATGGATGTGGACATCCATCCTGACGGGTGGCATGCGTCCATTCAAGCGGAAATCCATGAAATAGCATGCACCATCGACGCAAAGCGGAGGACCTTATGAACTACCTGATCGTGTTTCTCGGCGGCGGGACCGGCGCCGCGTTGCGCCACGGTGTCAACGTCACCATGGCGCGCCTGGTAGGAACATCTTTCCCTTTCGCAACCCTGTTCGAGAACGTCTCAGGATCGCTCGTGATGGGGGCGCTGGTCGCCTATCTCGCCTTCAAGGGAGAAGCCTCGCAGCACCTGCGGCTCCTGCTCGCTACCGGCATTTTGGGCGGCTACACCACGTTTTCGGCATTCTCGCTTGATGCCATCCTGCTCTATGAACGCGGCGAACTGGGACTGGCGGCTCTCTACGTGGCGGCATCGGTATCGCTGTCGATCGCCGGACTGTTCGCCGGGCTCTGGATCGTTCGGACGTTTGCTTGAACGGCGCATCCGCGGCGAGCCTTGCGACGTAACTTTGTTCAAAGGACAACGCCATGATGAGCATTGAACAGGTTCTCGTTTGGTCGGCGATCCTGACCTTCGTCATGGCGCTTGCCGGCAGCTATTATCGCAACCGCGCCTGGGACCTTGAAGGCATGCGCCGCGCCATGGGCAATCGCGACAACCTGCCGCCGCCCACACCGATATCCGGACGCGCCGACCGCGCCGCCATGAACATGCTGGAAAATCTGGTGGTGTTTACCGCACTTGCGGCGGCCTTGCATTTCTCCGGCCGGGACAGCGTCCAGGCACAGCTCGGCGCGAATATTTTCTTCTGGGCGCGCGTCGCCTATTTCCCCGCCTATCTCGCTGGCCTTGCTCTGCGACCGTATATTTGGTCCTTGGGCGCCATCGGGCTCGTCATGATGGCCGCCGCCGCACTGTGGTGAACAGAGCCGTTCACTCCATCGGCACCAGGCCCAGCCGATCCATCAGCCGCATGTCACGGTCGGGGCCCGGATTGGGCGTGGTGAGGAGTTTTGGTCCGCAGAAGATCGAATTGGCTCCGCCAAGAAAACATAGCGCCTGGGTCTCATCGCTCATGTGGTCGCGGCCGGCGGAGAGCCGCACCATCGACTTCGGCATGGTGATGCGCGCAACCGCGATGGTGCGCACGAAATCGATCGGGTCAAGGACGGCACGCCCTGCCGCATCCGATGCGAGCGGCGTGCCTTCGACCCGCACCAGCATGTTGATGGGCACGGATTCCGGATGCGCCGGCAGATTGGCGAGCGCCACGATCATGCCGGCGCGATCGTCGAGACCCTCCCCCATGCCGACGATGCCGCCGCAGCACACATTGATGCCGGCCGCGCGCACGTGCTTGAGCGTGTCGAGCCGGTCCTGATAAGTGCGTGTCGTGATGATGGCACCGTAATGTTCCGGCGAAGTGTCGAGGTTGTGATTGTAGTAATCGAGACCCGCTGACTTGAGGCGCTGCGCTTGCGGTGCGTTGAGCATGCCGAGCGTCGCACAGGTTTCGAGACCCAGTGCGCGCACGCCCTCGACCATCCGGCACACCTTGTCGAGATCGCGATCCTTAGGCTCGCGCCACGCCGCGCCCATGCAAAAGCGGCTCGCACCGGCGTCTTTGGCAGCTTGCGCCTCGGCGAGCACCGCATCGAGGTCCATAAGCTTTTCGGCCTTGACGCCGGTCTCATAGGACGCGCTTTGCGGGCAATAGGCGCAATCCTCCGGGCAGCCCCCGGTCTTGATCGAAAGGAGCGTCGAAAGCTGCACTTCAGTCGGGTCGAAGTGAATGCGGTGGATACTCTGAGCGCGGAACATCAGCTCGGGGAACGGAAGCTCGAACAGCGCCCGCACTTCTGCGCGGGTCCAATCGTGGCGGAGGGCGCCAATGTGGCCGTTTTCCTGCCGGGCCCTCAAGGTCGATGTCGAAATGTGCTGGTCCATGCCAGTACCATGTACAGGGACGCCCGCAAAATCAAGAAGCCGCAGGACTTGCTTTGTATGAGAAAGAAGGCTGAACTTCTCCCGCATTTGGAAACGTTTGGCAATTTCAGCCAGGGAGACCGCGATGGCTAGAATTCTGCTGCTTCTTGTTTTGGCATTGACAATTGGGGCTTGCGATTTCGTCGACGTCATGAAGGACGGCATGGCGCAGTCCGGCGAGGTAGCGAAGGAGTTGGAAGAAATGACCGGCATCAAGCCACAGGTCGGCTTCAACCGGCAGAATGGGCGCTTGGTGTCGGTGACGGTTTTCTATCCCCGCATCCATGACACGAAGTCGTTGCAAGAACTTGCTGCGGCGGCGCGCACGGCGATCGACCATCACTTCAAAGAGGCGCCGGACAACATCCTCCTGACGTTTTCGGCCGGAAAGGGCAAACCCGCAGGCACATCAATCTGACGAATTCGCCAATTATTCCGCCGCCACGCGGGTCGCTGCGTCCACCTTCTCCACCCGGGCGGCGCAATATTTGAATTCCGGAATCTTGCCGAACGGATCGAGCGCCGGATTGGTCAAGAGGTTCGCGGCCGCTTCCACGAATGCAAAGGGAATGAACACCACGCCATCCGGCACCGTGTCGTCCTGGCGCGCCGCCAGTTCGATGGTGCCGCGGCGTGTGGTGACGCGCACCATGTCGCCTGGTTCGATGCCCAGTTTGACGATCTGGCCACGCGAGAATGACGCGACGGCGCCCGGCTCGAGCGCATCGAGTGTCGTGGCGCGCCTCGTCATCGCACCGGTGTGCCAATGTTCGAGCTGGCGGCCGGTCGTCAAAATGAACGGATAGTCTGCGTCGGTTTCTTCGTCGGGCGGCATGAGCTTGGCGGCCACCAGCTTGCCGAAGCCGCCCGGCCGCGGAAAGCCCTTCTCGAAAACCACGTCGTGACCAGGTTGATCGGGCGCATCCGACGGATAGGTGACGGCGCTTTCCCGTTCGATCCGCTCCCACGAAATGTTGTCGAGGGCCGGCATCAGGGAAGCCATCTCGGTGTAGAGCTCGCTTGGATGCGTATAGTTCCATGGCAGCCCGAGGCGGCGGCCGATTTCCTGGATAAGCCACCAATCGGACTTGGCCGCGCCCGGCATTGGCAGCGCCTGGCGGCCCATCTGCACCTGGCGATTCGTATTGGTGACGGTGCCGTCCTTCTCGGGCCAAGCCGACGCCGGCAGCACGACGTCGGCATAGACCGCGGTCTCGGTGAGGAAGAGATCCTGCACGACCAGATGTTCAAGATGCGCCAACGCCTCGCGCGCATGGTTGAGATCGGGGTCGGACATCGCGGGATTTTCGCCCATGATATACATGCCCTTGATCACGTCGGCATGAACCGCATCCATGATCTCGACAACGGTGAGACCGCGCTTGGGATCAATCTTGGCTCCCCAGGCCGTTTCGAATTTGGTGCGAATATCGATGTTCTCGACCGACCTGTAGTCGGGCAGGAACATCGGAATAAGGCCGGCGTCGGACGCGCCCTGCACGTTGTTCTGGCCGCGCAGCGGATGCAGCCCCGTGCCGGGCCGGCCGATCTGGCCGGTGATCAGCGAGAGCGCGATCAGGCAGCGCGCATTGTCGGTGCCGTGGGTGTGCTGCGACACGCCCATGCCCCAGAAGATGATCGCGGATCTGGCGCGCGCGAACTTGCGCGCCACCGTGCGCAGCACATCGGCGTCGATGCCGCAGATCGGCGCCATTTCCTCAGGTGTAAAATCCTTGATGCTGTCGCAGAACGGTCGAAAGCCTTCCACATAGGTCTGGACATATTGCTCGTCGTAAAGTTTCTCGGTGACGATCGTATTGAGGATGCCGTTGAGCATCGCAACGTCGGCGCCGTTGCGGAATTGCAGCATATGGGTGGCGTGGCGCTTGAGCGCCTGGCCGCGCGGATCCATGACGATGAGCTGCGCGCCGCGCTTGGCCGCCTGCTTGAAGAAAGTCGCCGCCACCGGATGGTTCTCGGTCGGATTGGCGCCGATCACCACGATCACTTCGGAATTCTTACATTCGTTGAATGTCGCCGACACCGCGGCCGAACCGACGCCCTCCAGCAGGGCCGACACCGATGACGCGTGGCATAGACGCGTGCAGTGATCCACGTTGTTGGTACCGAAGCCAATGCGCACGAGCTTCTGGAACAAATAGGCTTCCTCGTTCGACCCCTTGGCAGAACCGAAGCCGGCGAGCGCCTTGGAGCCGTCGCGGTCACGGATGCGCTTGAGACCGGAAGCCGCGCGGTCGAGCGCCTCCTCCCAGGTGGCGGTTCGAAAGTGCGTCCACGGATTGGCGGGATCAATCGTGTCGTGCGCATGTTTTGGCACGCCGTCACGGCGGATCATCGGCTGCGTGAGACGATGCGGGTGGCTCACATAGTCGAAACCAAAGCGCCCCTTGACGCAGAGCCGGTTCTCGTTGGCAGGGCCGTTGCGGCCAGAGACCGAGATGAGCTTGTCGTCCTTGATATGATAGGTGAGTTGGCAGCCGACGCCGCAATAGGGACAAACGCTGTCCACGCTGCGGTCCGGCTTGGTGGTGAACACGTTGTTCCGGTCGACAAGGGTCGACGGCATCAAGGCGCCGGTCGGGCAGGCCTGCACGCATTCCCCGCAGGCGACGCAGGTTGACGCCCCCATCGGATCGTCGAAGTCGAACACGATCTTTTCAAGGTGGCCGCGGCCCGCCATGCCGATGACGTCATTGACCTGCACTTCGCGGCAGGCGCGGACACAAAGATTGCAATGGATGCAGGCATCGAGATTGACCGCCATGGCGACATGGGAGCGATCGGGCTGCGGCACCGCGGCGGATTCCCGGCGCGGGAAACGCCCGGCCTCGATCTTCTGGCGCTTGACGATCTTCCAGAGTTCGGAATCCGGATCGTGCGCGTGCGCCTGGTCGGGCTGGTCGGTGAGCAACAGCTCGGCCACCATCCGGCGCGCATTCTGGGCACGATCGGTTTGTGTCTTGACCTTCATGCCGGGCGCAGGCTGGCGCAGGCAGCTGGCCGCCAGCACACGCTCGCCTTCGATCTCCACCATGCAGACGCGGCAATTGCCGTCAGGCCGGTAGCCGGGCTTGGGCGTGTAACACAGATGCGGCAGCTTGATATCGAGCCGTCGCGCGGCGCGGAAGATCGTTTCGCCGGGGCGAATGTCGACTTCGCGATCGTCGATGGTGAAGGTGTTGGGCTTGTCGGTCATTGGGGCACTCTTTCGCCACTTGCTCGGTCGGACTCCCCTCCCACGTGTGGGGAGGGGTTGGGGGTGGGGGGAACACGATCTCGTACAGCCGCCAGGATCGCCTCACCCACACTTCGCGTCGCTTTCAGTACATCATTATTCCAGTAACGAAGGACAAGAAAACCCTGCGACTCGAGCCATTCTGTCCGCTTATCATCGTAAGCTTTCTGGGTTTCGGCATGTTGTGAGCCGTCGATTTCAACAACAAGCTTTCCCGCGTACCAGACAAAGTCCCCGATAAAGTTTCCAATCGGTACTTGCCTGCGGAAGTGCAGTCCAAGCGGTTTGAGGGATCGCAACAACCACCACATTTTGCGTTCAGCGTCAGTCGGGTTGCGGCGCATCTCTTGCGCCGTCGTCCGCGTCCGTCGCGAGATCGCACTGTGTGGCATCTCTTCACCTCTCGCGGCCACCCCCACCCCGGCTCGCTTCGCTTGCTACCCCTTCCCACAGGTGGGAGGGGTAAGACCGTGCCCGTCGAAGCAACATCGTCACCATTTCCCGAGCGGCTTGGTAAGCTCCTCAGGAAAAAATTTCAGCACGCTCAACAGAGGATTGGGCGCTGCCTGGCCAAGTCCGCAGATCGATGCATCGCGCATGGTGGCCGACAATTCCTCCAGCAGCGCTGCATTCCAAGGGCCGTTCGCCATCAGCTTGACCGCCTTTTCGGCGCCGACGCGGCAGGGCGTGCATTGGCCGCAGCTTTCGTCCTCGAAGAATTTCACCAGATTGAGCGCCACGGCTTTCATGTCGTCCTTGTCGGACAAAATCACAACCGCATGGGAGCCAACGAAGCAGCCGTATTTTTCCAGCATGCCGAAGTCGAGCGGCAGATCCGCCATCGCGGCAGGCAAAATGCCGCCCGATGCGCCACCGGGCAGATAGGCCTTGAACGAATGGCCCGGCTGCATGCCGCCGCAAAATTCATCGATCAGTTCGCGTGCCGTGATGCCGGCCGGGGCAAGCTTGACGCCCGGATCGTTGACACGTCCCGACACTGAATAGCTTCGGAAACCCTTGCGATCGTGGCGGCCGTGGGAGGTAAACCAGGCCGCACCTTTCTCGACGATGTCGCGCACCCAGAACAACGTTTCGACATTCTGCTCCAGCGTGGGGCGGCCGAACAGTCCGACTTGCGCCACATAAGGCGGGCGGTGACGCGGTAGGCCACGCTTGCCTTCGATCGATTCAATCATCGCGGATTCTTCGCCGCAGATATAGGCGCCCGCACCACGCCGCAGATGCAGTTTTGTGTTCTGCGCGAGCCCGGACCGCTCGACCTTGGCGATCTCCTGCGCCAGCATCAGCCGCACTTCGGGATATTCGTCGCGGATATAGATGTAGGTTTCCGGCGCCTCGACCACCCAGGCCGCGATCAGCATGCCTTCGATGAATCGATGCGGATCGCGTTCAAGATAGAAACGATCCTTGAAGGTGCCGGGCTCGCCCTCGTCGGCATTGACCGCCATCAATCGAGGTGCGGGTTCCGCGCGCACCAGCGTCCACTTGCGGCCGGTCGGAAAGCCCGCGCCACCAAGCCCGCGCAGGCCCGCATCACCCACCGCCGCAATTATTTCGTCGCGCGTGCGCATGCCGGCGAGGCATGCTTTGAGCAAATCATATCCGCCGGCTGCCACATAGGCCTCATAGGCATTGGGCGTCACGTAAGCGTGTGCGTGCGGATTCGCCGCGGTTGCCGCCGCCACGCTCTCGATCGTGGCCCCCATCACCTGGACGTGTCCGACCGCGCACACCGGCGCCCGGTCGCAGGCCCCCATGCAAGGCGCGCGTACGACGCGCACGGCATGCCCAAGCCTCTCCGGCAGTTCTTTAAGAAGCCGCTCGGCGCCCGTCATGGCGCAGGACAGCGAATCACACACCCGCACGGTGACAACGGGAGGCGGCGTTTCGCCTTCTTTCACGACGTCGAAATGCGCATAGAAGGTCGCGACCTCATACACTTCGGTCAGCGCCAGCTTCATCTCCTGCGCCAGCGCCGCAAGATGCGCGGCTGAAAGATGCCCATAGGCATCCTGAATGAGATGCAGATGCTCAATCAGGAGGTCGCGCCGCCGCGAACGCTCGCCCAACAAACCACGCACTTCCTCAAGCGCGCCTGGGTCGACCTGGCGGCCCTTCGGGGTCCGACGCGGGCGGCGGCTGGCGCCATTTTGGGCGCGAAGGGCGCCGTCGGGGGCGCGAAGGGCGCCGTTGGCGCCACGGCTCGAATGATCTTTATCGCGGGTCGGTTCCATTGTGAGGATACCATTGGGGTCCGGACGGCGGCACGCAATCCCCTTGTTACAATACAACGATTGAAAATTTCTATCAACAATATTACATATATTTTTCATAGGCTTAGAATGATGAGGACGTCACCCCGGTGCTCGACAAGCTCGAATATCTCATCGCGCTGGCGCGCGAGCAGCATTTCGGCCGCGCCGCCGAGACTTGCGGGGTGACGCAACCGACGCTCTCGGCGGGCATCAAGCAGCTGGAAGAGACGCTCGGCGTGCTCCTGGTCCAGCGCGGTTCGCGCTTCATCGGCTTGACCCCGGAAGGCCAGCGCACTCTCGACTGGGCCCGCCGGATCGTCGGAGACGCCCGCGCGATGCGCGAGGAGATCAAGGCGCTCCGGCAAGGTCTCACCGGGCAGTTGCGGATCGCGGCGATCCCGACGACGCTCGCCATGGTGGCGGCATTGACGACGCCGTTTCGCGCGCGGCATCCGGACGTGCGCTTCACCATACTGTCGCGAACCTCAATCGAGATTCTCAATGCCCTTGAGAATCTCCAGATCGACGCAGGCCTTACCTATCTCGACAACGAACCGCTCGGACGCGTCAGCGCCGTTCCGCTCTATCACGAGCGCTATCAGCTGCTCACGGCATCCGACGCGCCGCTCGGCGATCGCATTACAGTCACATGGGCGGAAGTGGCAACTGTGCCGCTTTGCCTTCTCACGCCCGACATGCAGAATCGCCGCATCATCGACGGGCTGCTTCGCGCCGCCGGTGGCGAACTGCAGCCAACGCTCGAATCCAACTCGATGATCGCCCTGTTCGCGCATGTCCGCACGGGACGTTGGGCAAGCGTAATGCCGGCGCAACTCGCCGAGACGCTCGGTCTCACCACCACCATCCGGGCCATTCCGATCGTCGAGCCCGAAGCCATGCACACAATTGGACTCGTGGTGCCGATGCGCGAACCGATGACGCCGCTCACAGCGGCGCTGGTGGCTGAGGCGCGGAGACTGGCTGTGAGGATGGCTGAGAAGCCCTGATATCAAGTTGAGCGCGGTCGGCAATGTCAACGCGAAACACCATTGGAGGGCTTAAGCAATCTCGCCTTTACATATAGCTAAAAATCGCCGCTTGAACGTTTCGCGATCAAATGGTTTTGCCTTGCCGGCTGGAACTTCGGCCTCTGCGTGCTTAAGCGACGCAATAAGTTCGGCCCGTTCCCCGTCGGTCGGAACGGGAACTTCCTCCAGTGTGACGACGGGAACAACCACTGTATCCCGTCCAAGGGATTTCGGAAAGTTTTCCATCTCTCAAACTATCACAGCAAGGACTCGGTGTCCAAGGGCTCAATCAATCTTCAACCCGAGCGTCCGCACGACCGGCGACCAAAGCGCAACATCGGCTGCGAGCGACCGTTTGAATTTTTCCGGGTCGGAATTAAGCGTGGCTTCCATGCCGGCGTCGATCAACATTTTCTGATAGGCCGGTTCGGCAAGTGCGGTGCGCGAGGCTACAGCGATCTGCTCAATGATTTCTTTCGGTGTACCTGCCGGCGCCAATAGTCCAACAGATCCGGTGACCGTCATGCCGGAAAAGCCAAGCTCAGCTGCGGTCGGAAGCTCCGGCGCTGCAACTAGGCGCGCCGGACCCGTCACGGCAAGAACGCGCATCTTGGCCGCGCGATGTAGTTCAAGCACCAGGCCTGTCACGCCAACAATGCCCATCGGGACCTGTCCGCTGATCAGGTCCGCAATCGCAGGACCCGTGCCGCGATACGGAACCTGGACGATATCTGGCGCCTGCACGAGCGATTTGAACAGTTCACCCGTGAGATGTTGAATGGTCCCGACGCCGGCATGCCCGTACGACAGCGCCCCCGGATTGGCTTTGGCATAGGTAACGAGTTCGCTGATAGTCCGGACCGGCACTGCGGGATGCACGGCGATGCCAAGGAAGTAGGCCGCAACGCTTGCGATCGGATCGAGGTCCTTGACTGGATCGTAGAGTGGCCGGCTCTTGAGCAAAGCCTCATTGACATGCGTCTGCGTGCCGCCAAGCAGGATCGTGTAGCCGTCAGGCCGGGCACGCGCCACCGCCGCGGCACCAAGCGACGCACCGCCGCCGCCAATGTTTTCGATCACCACCGTCCCAAGCAGAGGCTTTATCTTGTCCGCCCATGGCCGGCCGACGGCGTCAAACGCGCCGCCGGGGGGAAAAGGAACCACGAGCCGGATGGGCCGTACCGGGTATGATTGCGCGCAAGCCAATCGCGCCGTGGCCGGCAGCGCGACAGCACCCGCGGCCATATGCAGGAAAGACCGGCGAGCGATTTTCATGTTCATCGTGCCTCCAGAGCTTGGCGCAACGGTCTTGGCGCAACGGTACCCACGAGAACGTTGTCAGAACAGCCCGACGATCTTCCCGTCCGTCCCGACATCGATCGAATCCGCGGCCGGCACCCTGGGCAGGCCCGGCATGGTCATGATCTCACCGCACACCGCCACGATGAATTCAGCGCCGGCGGCAAGCCTCACCTCGCGCACATTGATGGTGTGATCGACCGGGGCACCTTTAAGATCGCCGTTGGTGGAGAAGCTGTATTGAGTTTTGGCAATGCAGACCGGCGCCTTGCCGTAACCCATCTTCTCGAATGATTCGAGCTGGTCGCGCACCGACTTGTCGGCTGTGACGTCTTTGGCGCGATAGATTTCCTGGGCGATGGTGCGAATCTTTTCGAGCAGCGGCCGCTCGTTGGGATAAATGAAATTGAGCTTGCTCTTGCCGCTATCGACGATCTTGACGACCGCGCGCGCCACATCGGCCGCGCCCTTGCCGCCCTCGGCCCAATGATCGGCCATCAGGGCTTCGACGCCGAGCGACTTGCACTTGTCCTTGACCAGCGCGATCTCGGCATCGGTGTCGGCGCTGAAGCGGTTGATCGAGACCACCGGCACGATGCCGAACTTCTGCACGTTTTCGACATGACGCGCCAGATTGGCCATGCCGGCCTCTAACGCCTTGAGATTCTCGGTCTTGAGGTCTTCCTTCTTGACCCCGCCGTGCATCTTGAGCGCCCGGATGGTGGCGACAATCACGGCGCAAGAGGGCTCAAGCCCGGTCTTGCGGCATTTGATGTCGAGGAATTTCTCACCGCCGAGGTCGGCACCGAAGCCCGCCTCCGTCACCACATAGTCGGCGAGCTTGAGTGCGGTCGTGGTCGCCAGCACCGAATTGCAGCCATGCGCGATGTTGGCGAACGGGCCGCCATGGATGAACGCAGGCGTGCCTTCGAGTGTTTGCACGAGATTGGGCGAAAGCGCGTCCTTGAGCAGCGCCGTCATCGGGCCATGCGCCTTGAGGTCGCAGGCGCGCACCGGTTTGCGATCGCGCGTATAGCCGACGATGATATTTGACAGACGCTTCTTGAGGTCTTCGAGATCGCTCGCAAGACAGAAGATCGCCATCACTTCGGAGGCGACCGTGATGTCGAACCCATCTTCGCGCGGGAAACCGTTGGCGACGCCGCCGAGAGAAGAGACGATCGAGCGCAGCGAACGATCGTTCATGTCGATGGCGCGGCGCCACGCCACGCGCCGCCCGTCGAGACCGAGCGCATTGCCCCAGTAGATGTGATTGTCGATCAGGGCCGACAACAGATTGTGTGCGGTACCGATGGCATGGAAATCACCCGTAAAGTGAAGATTGATGTCTTCCATCGGCACGACCTGGGCATAGCCGCCGCCGGCAGCACCGCCCTTGACGCCGAAGCAGGGGCCGAGCGAAGGTTCGCGCAGGCAGAGCATCGCTTTCTTGCCGATATGATTGAGCGCGTCGGTGAGGCCGACCGTGGTCGTCGTCTTGCCTTCGCCCGCCGGTGTCGGCGTGATGGCGGTGACCAGGATCAATTTGCCGTTGGGCTTGTCTTTGAGCGACTTGATGTAGTCCATCGACACCTTGGCCTTGAAGTGGCCATAGGGTTCGAGGTTTTCAGGCGCGATGCCGAGCTTCTCGCGCGCGAGTTCCATGATCGGACGCTTCTTGGCGGCCTGGGCGATTTCGATATCGGATTTCGGATTGGCGTGTTGGGACGAAGCCATGGATGTCCTCATTGGGGAGCGGGGCGAAGTGATGAAGAAGTGATGTACGTGTTGGGTACTGAGCGCGCGGCGAACTCGGTTTGGCTCCCTCTCCCCTTTGGGGAGAGGGCGGGGGTGAGGGGGAACGGGCTATCGATAGAACTCGCCCCCCTCACCCCAAAGGGGAGAGGGAGCCCACCGAGCCTGTCGCTAGTCCAGCGGCCAACTCAAGTAAGCCTGCTACCAACAGCAAGATTCGAACCAGTAGCGAATTCTCCTGCAGCAAGCTTTGGTCCGTCGGCCTGAACGCGCAGCACTTTGAACCGGCCATCGGCGCAGACGACCGTAAAGCCGTCTGCCTCGATCACAACCACTTCTCCCATCTTACCCGCGATGCCTTTGGGATCGCGGGCCGGCAGAGGCTTGGCCTCGAAGACTTTCAACGGCTTGCCGTTGAGGTTCGACCAGGCACCGGGCGCGGGATTGCAGCCGCGGATGAGGCGGTCGATCTGTTCCCAGGGCCTGCCCCAATCGATGTGGGCATGGTCGGCACCGCAGCGGCCTTCATACGTGGCCTTGGCTTCATCCTGTTTGATGCGCGGTGCCTGGCCTGCTTTGACGAGATCGACCGCCTCCATCATGGCGTCGACGCCCATCGGGAACAGGCGATCGAAATAGACCGAACCGAGCGTGTCGGTCGCAGAGACCGGCGTCTTCTTCTGGATCAGCACATCGCCGGTATCGAGGCCATTGTCAGGCCAGAATATCGAAAGGCCAGTTTCGCTTTCGCCCTTGATGATCGGCCAATTGATGGCGCTCGGCCCCCGATAGGCCGGCAGCAGCGACGGATGATACTGTATCGAACCCTTGGTCGGAATGTTGAGAAAGTCTTCCGGCACGAACAGTGTCACGAAGGCCATGACCTGCAGGTCCGGCTTGAGCGCGCGGAATTGCTCGGCGACCTCGGGCTTGCGATAGGATTCCGGCTGGTAGATCGGAAGCTTGGCGGCAATCGCCGCCTCCTTCAAGGGATCGGCTTTTTGCCCGGGCTTCTCCGGCGCCACATAGACCGCAACCACATTCTCGCCGCGCTTGATCAGCGCCTCCAGCACAGCCTTTCCGAAGGCCTGCTGGCCATGAACCACGATACGCATAAAAGGCCTCTCCAAATCTTACTGTCGAACATGCAGAAGCGAATAGGGAGTAGCGAATAGAAAGAAGTCTTCCGGCCTTTATCTTCTACTCGCTACTCGCTACTCGCTACTCGCTACTCGCTACTCGCTGCTTCCTACGCCGCCTTCGTCCTCTCAGGCGCCGTAATCGCGCCTGACGCTTTGATCTCGACCACTTCCTTGTCGGAATAGCCGAGGACTTTCTTGAGAATTTCCTCGGTATGTTCGCCAAGCAGTGGCGAGCGCTTCACTTCGGTGATCGAATCCGACATCTTCACCGGATTGCCGACGGTAAGATATTTGCCGCGGCCCGGATGATCGACCTCAACCACGGTGCCGGTGTCGCGCAACGATTGCTCCTCCGCGATTTCCTTCATCGACAGGATCGGACCGACTGGAATGTCGTGCTGATTGCAGATGTTCATGACCTCGAACTTGGTCTTGGTCATGGTCCATTCTTCGATTGTCGCGAAGATGTGCTTCAATCGCGGCAGCCGTGCAGGCGGCGTAGCGAAATCGGGATCGGTCTTCCATTCGGGCTTGCCGATCACGTCGCAGATTTCGGCCCAGACCGGCGCCTGGGTTATGAAATAGACATAAGAGTCGGGATCGGTCTCCCAGCCCTTGCACTTGAGAATCCACCCCGGCTGTCCGCCGCCGGAATCGTTGCCGGCGCGCGGCGCCGCCTTGCCGAACGCAATGCCCTCGCCATACTGGCTGTATTCCGTGAGCGGGCCATGCGCCAAGCGCTGCTGGTCGCGCAGTTTCACGCGCGCGAGATTGAGGACGCCATCCTGCATGGCGCAGAGCACGCGCTGGCCGCGGCCGGTGCGATTGCGCTGGTAGAGCGCCGCGACAATGCCGAATGCAAGATGAAGACCGGTGCCGCTATCGCCGATCTGCGCGCCGGTGACGAGCGGCGGGCCGTCGCGGAAACCTGTGGTCGAGGCCGAGCCGCCTGCGCATTGCGCGACGTTCTCGTAAACCTTGCACTCCTCATAGGGGCCGGGACCGAAACCCTTGACCGAAGCATAGATCATGCGTGGATTGAGCTTGTGCACCTCCTCGAACGACAGGCCCATGCGATCGAGCGCACCAGGCGCAAAGTTTTCGACCAGCACGTCACACGTTTTGACGAGACGTTCGAGAATTTCTTTGCCCTTGGGATTCTTGGAATCGATCGTGATCGAGCGCTTGTTGCCATTGAGCATCGTGAAATAGAGGCTGTCCTGTCCTTTCACGTCGCGCAACTGCGTCCGCGTTATGTCGCCGACGCCCGGACGTTCGATCTTGATGCAATCGGCGCCCATGTAGCCCAAAAGCTGCGTGCATGTCGGGCCGGATTGCACATGCGTGAAGTCGAGAACCTTGACGCCGTCGAGCGCCTTGCCGGCCTGTCCCCAGGCTTTGGTCGAGGGCGGCGGCAGGCCATCGTGTGTGGCCGGCGCGGCGCGTTTCACAACCGCCTTGGCCTTTTTCTTTGCCACCACGGCAACCTTCGACTTCACCGCCTTCTTGACAGACCTCTTGGGCGCTTTTTTCGCCGCAACCTTAGCTCTCTTGGTTTTCGCGCGGATAGCCATTCTCAAGTCTCCAGTCCATTCTAATTCTTGCGATTCTATTTCTTGCGAAGCACGCTTTGCGGATTGAGGTTGCCGATGCGGCCGCTCTCGCTGCCGGCCGCCGGATCAATCACCGCGTTGATGAGGGTCGGTTTGCCGGAGTCCATGGCGGCATTCACAGCG
This sequence comes from Xanthobacteraceae bacterium, assembly GCA_035300505.1. Taxonomy (GTDB): domain Bacteria; phylum Pseudomonadota; class Alphaproteobacteria; order Rhizobiales; family Xanthobacteraceae; genus VAZQ01. Next base: position 15,769 of record DATGVJ010000054.1, on the reverse strand, counting down.
CGCTTGAGTTCATCCGGCGACGTCGCATTGACACCGACACCGCCGAACGCTTCCATCATCTTGTCGTAGCGCGAGCCTTTGACGAAGACCGTCGGCGCGGGGTCCGCGCCGACCGAGTTGACATCGGTTCCACGATAGATACCGTCGTTATTGAAGATGACGACGCAGACCGGCAAATTGTAGCGGCAGATCGTCTCCACTTCCATGCCGGAGAACCCGAAGGCGCTGTCACCTTCGATTGCGAGCACGGGTTTTCCGGTTTCGATGGCTGCCGCAATCGCAAAGCCCATGCCAATGCCCATGACCCCCCAGGTGCCGACATCGAGCCGCTTGCGCGGCTGATACATGTCGATGATGCCGCGGGCGAGATCGAGCGTGTTGGCGCCTTCGTTGATGAGAATGGCATCGGGGCGCTCTTTCACGATGGTGCGTAACGTACCAAGCGCACCATGGTAGTCCATCGGCGACTTGTTGTTCATCAGCCGCGGCGCCATCTTGGAGATATTCTCGTCCCGCTTCGAATTGACCGTGTTGACCCAGTCGGCAGGAGGTGACGGCCACTTGGCGTCCATGCCGTCGAGCAGCGCCGTTATGCAAGAGCCGATGTCGCCGACGACCGGAGCGACGATCTCGATATTGCTGTCCATTTCCTTGGGCTCGATATCAATCTGGATGAACTTCTTCGAGTGTGGTTCGCCCCAGGCCTTGCCCTTGCCGTGCGACAACAGCCAGTTCAGCCGCGCGCCGATCAGCATCACGACGTCGGAATCCTTGAGCACGGTGGAGCGGGCCGCGCCCGCACATTGCGGATGCGTGTCGGGCAGCAGTCCCTTGCCCATGCTCATAGGCAGGAACGGGACGCCGCTCCTTTCGACGAACGCACGGATCGCATCGTCGGCCTGCGCATAGGCCGCGCCTTTGCCGAGGATGATCAGAGGGCGCTTGGCACTCTTGAGCACATCGAGTGCGCGCTTGACCGCGGCCGGAGCAGGAATCTGGGCCGGCGCCGGATCGATGACTTTGACGAGCGATTTTGCTCCAACGTCTGCATTAATGACTTGCGAGAACAGCTTGGCAGGCAGGTCGAGATAAACTCCGCCGGGGCGGCCCGATACCGCCGCACGGATCGCGCGCGCCACGCCGATGCCGATGTCGGCTGCATGCAGCACCCGGAACGCCGCCTTGCAGAGCGGCTTGGCGATGGCCAGTTGGTCCATTTCCTCGTAGTCGCCTTGCTGCAGGTCGACGACCTCGCGCTCCGACGAGCCTGAGATCAGGATCATCGGAAAGCAGTTGGTCGTGGCGTTGGCGAGCGCGGTCAGACCATTGAGGAAGCCGGGCGCCGACACCGTGAGGCAAATGCCGGGCTTCTTCGTGAGAAAGCCCGCGATGGCAGCCGCATTGCCGGCGTTCTGTTCATGCCGGAACGAAATGACACGGATGCCTTCGGACTGTGCCATGCGGCCAAAATCCGTGATCGGGATACCGGGCACCCCATAGATCGTGTCCAGGCCATTGAGCTTGAGTGCGTCAATGACGAGATGGAAACCGTCGGTTAGTTCTTGTTGCGGTTCAGCTTTATTTGCTTCAACACTTTGTGCTGTTGCGGTCATTCCGCTTCCTCCCAATATGTCGTTAATCGAGGTAGGTGGCATGACGCGCGACATGCTCGGCAAGGCCGAGCGCATGGCTGCGCACAAGGTCTTCGGCGCGTGCCGTGTCGCGCGCTTCGATCGCCTCGATGATGTGCATGTGGTCGCGGATCGAGCGGGCGGCGCGATCGCTCTCTCCGATCGTCTTCATCCGGATCATCCGCATATGCGTAAACAGATTTTCGGCGAGCGAAATCAATACGCTGTTGCAGCTCATGCGAATGATGGATTGGTGAAATTCGATATTCACTTCGGAATATTCGTCGAGCCTCGCATGCAGCTCGCCGTTCTCGAATTTCGCGAACATACGACGCAATGACGCGATATCGCCGTCACCGGAGCTTTCTGTTATCAGGCGCGCCGCCATGCTTTCAAGGGCCGCCCAGGCCGTGATCATCTCGATCACCTCACGCCGAGTCTTGCGCACCACATAGATGCCGCGGCGCGGCACCGAGCGCACGAAGCCTTCGCGTTCGAGCTGCGCCATCGCTTCACGCACGGGCGTCCGGCTGATCCCGAAATCCTGTGCCAGCCGCCGTTCATCAAGACGGATGTCGGCGCGGCTGCGATAGACGTCCATCGAAGCGAGGACATCCTTCAGCGCCGCATAAGCCTTGTTCTTGAAACTGGCCGGGCTGACGATGGGCTCAACGGCAATGCCCGGCACGGAAGTGCCCGCCGGCGCATCACCAATGGCGCCGACAACGCCGGTACGATCACTCGAACTCATTGGACTTGGACGCTTTCCAGAGGATTGGATGCTTTCTGTAGGAAAATGAACGTCGACGCGTGGTATACATTATTCCAATTAACCCAGAGAACTCCAAAGTGCAAGACGGGGGTGCCGCACGATGACGCAGGCCTCATGGACGCCCGGTTATGAACACGGACCGCTTAGCCTGCATAAGCCAGATCGCGTTCTTCACGCGAGATGTCGACATGCGAGATGTCGACATGCGGCCCCGGATATCGCGCCCCTAAAATGGGGACGCTCATCGGGGCTACGATCCTCAATCTCTTGCAACAACGCGCGCCCCCACTCTTCGGCTTCGACGAAACGCGGCGGCTCCGCCCTTTACCTTCATTCTTTCGCCAAGATGCGCTGCCGCCAGGGCTTGAGCACGGCAATCGCCAGAACCGCGGCGAGAATATTGGCAGCAGCCGCGATCCAGAAAACCATGTCCCAACTCCCGGTCACCTTTTGGATCGAGTTGGTATAGGGGACCAGCAATGACGCCGTTCCCTTGGCGGTATAGAGCAGGCCCGCATTTGTGGCAGCGAACTTCGATCCGAAGGTGTCGGTGCAGGTCGATGGGAACAGGCTGTAGATTTCACCCCAGGCGAAGAACACCAATCCGCTGAGGATCACGAACCACAACGGATCGGCGCCAAACTTGTACAGGAAAAAAATGCCGATGCCTTCGATCCCAAAGGCAATGAACATCGTATTTTCGCGGCCGATATGGTCCGACACCCAGCCGAAGAACGGGCGCGTGAGACCATTGAGGATTCGATCAATCGTGGCCGCGAAAGTCAACGCCGGCATGGTCAGCCACATCAGCGTGACGGGGGTGGTGGCAACCTTGAGGTCTTGAGAAATCGGCGCAAGATTGGCCGTCACCATCAGGCCACCTGCGCCAACCATCACGAACATGAAATACATCAACGTGAACACCGGCTGGCCGCGTGTCCAGACAACGTAACCACCATAACTGAAGATCAGGATCGCGAGCATGAGCGGAACGTAGAACAGCTGCCCGATGGCCCACATCGCAAGGGCCGCAACCAGGGCGATCAACGATCCGATGATCCAATAATTGGTCGGACCGATGATTTCGGTTGGCTCGAAATTGCGTCTACTCTGGAGGACATTGGCGCTTTGCGTCACGGGCGGCACCTGGCCGGGCTTCGGCGCGAATAAGACTAAAGCGACGAGGCATACGATCACACCCTGACCGATGCCGAAGTAGAAGAACGTCGACTGGAATCCCCCGTCGGCGATCATTTTCTGGATCGGCACCACCGTGAGTGCGGAACCGGCGCCAAATCCAGCGGCCGTTATACCTGCCGTAAGGCCGCGCTTGTCGGGGAACCACTTGAGCGCATTGGCGATGCTGGTGCCATAGACTGCGCCCGCCCCGATGCCTGCGATGATCTGGGCGATGTAATATTCGGTGAGGCTGGTCGCATAGGAGTTCATGACCCAGCCGATTCCACACAGCACTCCACCGATGAATACAACCACCTTCGGTCCATATTTATCAACGAACCAGCCTTCGATGGGGACCAGCCAGGTTTCGAACAGGACAAACAACGTAAAAGAGATCTGGATTGACGCCCGGTCCCAACCAAACGTCTTTTGAATTTCGGGGACAAAGAACGTCCAGCCATATTGCAGGTTGGCAATCATGACCATGGCGATGACGCCAAACGTAAGTTGGCTCCATCGCGTCATTTCGGATGCGCGCTCCCCCTTCTCAACCGAGTCAGCCGTTACCGCCATGTCTACAAACCCCGCTCAATCATGAAAGAGTCGCATTCCAATTCCCACACGTCCCTAAGCAGAAACGCAAAGACTGATCAATGGATGAATCTTACCACTTACGACGTACCCGCTCTGGAGGATCGGGCTTTCCCTACCCCACGCGATTATGGCCCGAACGCCCGATATAATGCGAGGACGAATTGCCGCACTGTGTATTGCTTGCAACAGAGCATTCGTCTCATAACCGCATTAACACGCCGTTGATCCCGGTCAAGGCTTATGCTGCACTGCACCAAGAGTTTCATATAGGTGGCAAGCGGTGTGTCGAGCAGTTCGATCTTGCGGCAAAGCGACGTCGCGCCGTCCATTCCATAACCATTTTTGCCGTCCCGGCACAAATTCGTTTATTGCGGTTTTTGTGACCGCGGAATGAAGCCACACGAAAAATTCGATTTAGTAAATTGGTCTCTTCCATTGCTGCCGGCAATGGTGGCCCTGCGCCCATTCCGGTACCGACCACATTGCAGGTTACGCGCACCGCTTCGGTTGCGAAGTGTTCGGCGCGACCAGTTCGGGCAGCGCGTTCAACCCGAACGGCGGCATTGCGAAAAATGCCGCCGTCGAATCCGATCTTCTTCGTTCACGTGATGTGCAACAATTCTCTCAGTTTAGAAAACTCGGCGGAACCCGCGTTCTTGCCGAGAATTGCTTTCGCTATCCTCATTGCGCTTCGATTATTTTGAGCTTGCGATTGGGCCATCAATCCCACGAGCAATACGACTGGATCAATACCGAGTTGTCTTGCAAGTGCCACCACTTCCGTGAGTGCTGCCGCATCACGTATGGCGCGCGCGATGGATGGATCAAGTCCGGAAAGGTCCCCACGCCGGAGCTGATCCGGCCCGCGGTTCCAGTCGATGTCCGTTCCGATTCGCGAAAGATCTCTATGTCCGGCATGGCCCACGCTGGTGGCAAATCCCACTGGCCTGGATGCTCGCGCGGAATGACTTGAACTTCGGCCAGCCCGGTCCCTCTCCATCATCTCCATCCGGGGAGCCGGCGCACCCGCGGCCACCGGTGGCGCCGCGGCCATTACGGGCAACGCGGTACGAGGCGTCGGCAACGGAATCTTTCGCGTTCCCGGAATGCCCTCTTGCACGCTTGCGGCTTCATCGACGAGGACGAGGCTGGTGAGATGTGTGACCAGCCCTTCTTTCTCGGCCAGTTCAGCCGCGCTTTCGGCGTCGACCGCCGGCAGCGCGAGGCTCGCTGCAAGCGCCGCGACAGCGCGCGTATCAATTGTCTCGAGCAGCGATTCTTGGGTCCGCTGCCAGGACGCGGATATCGACATGCCGGCGCGGCAAACAGATAATCGCTCCGGGGCACCTGTAATCCGGCCAAGAGTCTTGTGGCTTGTGCGGAGCGAGCGCAATGACTGGGCGAGTACTTCCGCCAAGTCCCCCCCGCTGGCGACGAATATTTCGCCTCCGGTAAGGGCCGCAAGATATCCGACATTGGCTTCCAGACTATCCTCGCCAACGAGCACGACGGAGTAGCGGCGCCCCGTTTGCGCCAAGGCCTGAACATCGAGCGCATGGCTCTTTCCGTCGGTGACAAGAAGCACGTCCCGTGCATTGGTTTGACCGGCGACACCTTCGAGCGCACGGCCGATATTCGTTCCGCCATTTGGCTTGTTTAGCCGTTTCGCTATCGCGTTGAGGCTTTGGTCATTCCGTGTCGATCCAACATGGTTGAACCCGTCACTGAATTCCCAGATGTCAATGATATCCGCGCGACCGATGCCTTTGGCAATATCCTGCAGGCCACGGACGATTTCATCATGTTTGGTATTGTTGAGCCTGCCCGAGAACTGCTCATTCATGGAACCAGATCGGTCGATCAGCAAGGCCAAGTCGAGAGCGGCGTCCGTGACAGCAGAAGGTTCTATGCGCAGAATAACCTTGCGGCCGTCGGCGGCACGACCGCACAAATCGCCAGGTACCCAATTGCTTGTGACCATATCGATTGGTGCGTTGAGCGGAACCTTGGCTGCGCCGTTTTCAAGTCGTCCATCAATCAATTCTATCTGTCCATCGAGGCATGAAACCGTGAGATCGGCGATCTGATTTGGGCCGTCATGGATAAGATCATCGGAATCCGGCAACCCCGATCGCCCGAATATTTCGCCGACCGTAAGCGGAATCCTTAAGTGCCCTGTGCCATTGATGTTCGTCAGGGTCATTGCCCAGTTCGTGGAAACCGCAATCTCGGCACCCGGGGGAATGTGTCCGACCGACAGCATGTGAACACCACGCAGCACTTCTTCATGCAGCACCGATGTCTTGCCTCGTTCCAATGCGCTCTCGTAGGTTTCGCGGGCCTTGTCCTTGCGCTGCGCCTTGGCATTGAGAACACGGCCATCAATCCGGGCTTCCAGAGCAAAGAGGACGGCATGCACCGGGATCGGGAAAGTGATCGTCGCCTCGATGCTCTTTCGCTCGTCATTCCGGAAAGTTCGCGTGGTCGAGACGACGGCCAGTCCGTGCGCGACGCGCACATCGAACTGGGTCGATAGGAGCGGAAGCGGCCGTTTCGTTCCGGTAATGCAAGCGCCGCTAACGAAAACATGAAGCGGATCAATCATTGCTGGAGATGCGATCAGACTCATGGATTTGTTCCTTCAATAGATCCTTGAGAAGTGCTGCAGCGCGTTCGATTACTGGCGTCACGTCGGTGACCTGGCCCAGAAGATCGGGATTGATAACGAGCGTTATGCCCGGCGCCACCGTGAAGGGGGCCCCGTGCCCTCCTTCAAGAAGCAGTTTGATGGCCGCGGGTGGAAAGCCGAGGTCTTTCAGTTTCGTGTAGCGTTGTATCGCAACGACATGATCATCGTCGTAGTCGGCGTTCGATCGCCCGCCGCGCGGCGCAGGCATGAACCCTTCAGCGATCAGATAACGAATCTGCCGTTCGGCGATACCGGTGCGGCTTGTTAGTTCACGAATGTTCATAACCATCCCTATTGACAATAGTTTTGTCAAAACACGGGATCGAAGTCAATGCCTTTTTACAATATTTTTGTCGAAACAGCAAAGACTCACACCAACTGTTTGATTTTATTATGATTTATATGTACCAGGTCGGGAATTCCTCCGGCCTGGTCCTGGTGCGCGGCTATGAAGAGCGCGCGCCGTCGGTCACCTCGGCGGCGCGTCGCTTCAGCAGGTTCTGTTCGCGCTTGTTGCCCGCCAGCGCAGCGGCCGCTTCGAATTCGACACGCGCCTCCTCGTGGCGGCCGAGTTTATGGAGCAGGTCCCCTCGAACGCTGGGCAGCAGGTGATAAGCTTTGAGGGCGGGCTCAGGCACAAGACGGTCCACGATCGCCAGCGCCGCTTCCGGCCCCTCGGCCATGCCGACCGCAACGGCGCGGTTGAGTTCGACGATCGGCGAGCGCACAACCGCAGCCAAATCCGCATAGAGTCCGGCGATGCGCGACCAGTCGGTATCGCCCGCTGTCCGCGCGAGGGCGTGGCAGGCGATAATTGCCGCCTGGAGCGCATAAGCGCCGCCAGTTCCGCCCAGTTCGCCGACGCGACGAAGCGCACGCATTCCACGCTGAATCTGGAGTTGGTCCCAGAGTGCGCGGTCCTGGTCCAACAAGAGAACGGGCTCGCCTGCTGCGTCGGTGCGCGCCGCCGAGCGCGAGGCATTGAGTTCCATCAGGGCAAGCAATCCATGGGCTTCGGGCTCGCGCGGCGCGATCGCGGTGAGCACGCGGCCCATGCGCAGGGCCTCATTGCAAAGCTCCGGGCGCAGCCAGTCCTCGCCGCGCGCGGCCGTGTAGCCTTCGTTGAAAACGAGGTAGACGACCTCCAGCACCGAAGAGAGCCGTTCCGACAGTTCCTTGCCGCGCGGAGTCTCATAGGCCAGCCCCGATTGCGAAAGGGTCCGCTTTGCGCGCACGATGCGCTGGGCGATGGTCGCGGTTGGCAAAAGGAACGCCCGTGCGATCTCCTCGGTCGTCAGGCCGCAGATCATGCGTAGCGCGAGCGCTGCGCGCGCCTCTCCAGACAGGCACGGGTGACAAGCGGTGAAGATGAGGCAAAGCAGCTCATCGCCGATGTCGTCGTCCAAGTCGGAGTGAAAATCGGGCATGGCCTGCTGCTCCGCCTCCATGCCCCTCGCGATCATCTCGTGCTTGCGCTCAAGCATGCGGCTACGGCGAAAATGATCCAAGGCGCGGCGCTTGGCGGTCGCCATCAGCCAGGCACCGGGTCTTTCCGGAACGCCTGTCACCGGCCAATGCTCAAGCGCGGCCAGCAGGGCTTCCTGCGTCAAATCCTCGGCCAGCGGCACATCGCGCAGCATCCTCGCCAGGCTGGTGATCAGCCGGGGCTGTTCGATCCGCCAAACGGCAAGAATCGTGTGATGGATTGCGCGATGGGCATCGGCGGCCGTCATGGCCGCCGACCGCTTCCAGCGGAGGCTTGCCTCAAGGGCCGGCAAACGCGCGAACCTCGCACGTCCCTTCCCATCCCGGCATGAAGTCCTTGTGGAGCTGCATGAATTCGACCGCCGCCGCCACCGCCTCCTCCTTGTCGCGCAACTCGAAGATCGCGAAGCCGCCGATCAGCTCCTTGGTCTCCACATACGGGCCATCGACGACGCTAAGCTCTCCGCCGGTTATTTTCACCTGCGCGCCGGTGGCGACCGGCATCAGTCCGCCGCTGTCGAGCATGCGGCCGGCCTTGATCTCCCGGTCGGCGAGTTTGTGCATCGCCGCCATAAGTTCTGGCGTCGGGGATCCCTGGGGCTTGGGCGATGTGACGATATACATGAAACGCATCCGAGTACTCCTTCTCTGGCGAGCCGCCGGCGCCATCGCGGCTGAACTGTCTCGCACCTTAGGTCGACGAACCAGCCCGCTCCAGATCGACACGCGTCATAAAAAAAACCTTGGCGCGTCGGCATTCGGCCGCCTCGCGCGGGGATCCCTTGTTATGCTAGGCTTGTTCATCCCCGTCATCACTTTGCCGAAATACGCCAATGAGGCTGACATGACCAACCATCGTCAATCCGAACAAATCGAAGAAGGCTTGAGCCGCCGTGGTTTGGTTCAGGCCTTGGCCGTAGGTGCAGCGGCGTCGAGTTTCGCCACGCCGTCAATGGCGCAGCAGTCGTCAATACTGGCCGAAGCAACCGCCGCGGACTATGTCCGCGATCCGACACACTGGGGTAGCCCCGAAGTCGCGGCCCTGTTTCCGGGATTCAAGCATCTCAACATGCGCACGAAGGGCGCGGTCATTCGTGTGCGCCATGGCGGCTCCGGTCCACCTTTGATGCTCCTGCACGGCAATTCGCAGAACCACGCGACGTGGTTTGGCGTCGCTGCGCGGCTGGCGCAACGCTACCATGTGGTTCTCGCCGATCTGCGCGGCTATGGCGACAGTTCGCTGCCCGAGCCTGGTGCTAATCACATCAATTACAGCGCTCCGGTATTGGCCTCGGACATGTTCGAAGTGATGGACAGTCTCGGGCATCAGCGATTCTTCCTCGCGGGCCACGATCGCGGCGCGCGCGTGAGCCATCGCATGTGCCTCGATCACCCTGATCGGATCATGAAGGTCTGCATCCTGGATGTGTTGCCGTCGTATCATTCCTGGACCAATCTCTCCATGAGATCGGCCCTGGCCTCCTGGCACTGGCAGTTCCTGGCGCAACCGGAGCCATTTCCCGACACACTGATAAGCGCCGTTCCTGCCGAATGGTTTCTGAAGAGCCGAGGTTACGACCGGCAACTTCCCAAGATCGTGTTCGACGACTACATCCGCTGCTTCACAAAAAAAACGATTCTCGGCGCCTGCCGCCACTATCGCGCCAACGCCACAATCGATTTCCAGACCGACACGACCGAGAAGGATCGCCTGATGGCGACGCCGCTCTTGGTCCTGTGGGGCACACGAGGCGCGCCGCCGACCCAGGAATTTCCGACCGTATGGCGCAGATTCGCGAGCAACCTCGTCGACGCCCAACCGCTCCCGACCGGCCACGCCGTGCAGGTCGAAGCGCCCGACGGCGTTTACGATCATTTCGTCAAATTTTTCACGGCGTGAACGGCGAGGTTGGATACATCGCCTCTGCCAATCGGGACGCTCCAGACTGCATTTCTCACACTGGTGTAAGAAATGCGGACTTGCGTGACGAGTGCGACGCGATCATTGCCTCTCCCATCCTGACAAGGCGAGCGCCGAGTCCGTTCGATCCTACGCTTTGGGCCGTGACACGTGCGCCCTCCAGCAGGAGATCCAATTCATCTGCAAGCATGTCCGGATCACTGAGCCCGGCCGCGTCACAGAGGCGAACGAGTCGCAAGCGATGCGCCGCCTTGGCCTCTTCAATGACGCGGCGCGCGGGATGTCCCTTTTCCGGTAGTTCGACCGCGGCATTCGCCAACGGGCAACCGCGCTCATCGGTGCTCGCGACATGGGCGGCCATTTCCTTGAGCCATTCGCGAAGCTGCGCCAGCGCATCCCCGGGATAAGCCTTCTCGAATCTGTCCCAACATGCCTCGGAGGCTTTGGCAGATTGGCGCAAATATTCCGCCACCAACTCATCCTTTGACGGGAAGTGGCGGTAGAGCGTCATCTTGTTGGTTCCGGCGGCTTCGGCGATTGCTTCCACCCCCACTGCCCGGATCCCATGCCGGTAGAACAAGTCCGCAGCAACCGCGAGCAAGCGGTCCCGTGGCGGGATTCTACCATCTTTTCCGTAACTTACATCCAGTTTTGTTGTCATAGAGAATTTCCGCTTGACAGGGGTGTTACCGGTCAGTATCTATCAACTAGTGTTACCGGTCAGTACCACAACGCGATCCAAAAGTCACGCCGTTTGTCGAACCCATTATCAAGGAGAAAATCATGTCAATCAGCGAAGTCGCGACCGCAGCGCGAGCGCACGACACCACAGGCGGCCCCACCCCGGAAACGGAGAATTTGTTCTCGTCTTACCAGTTGGGCGACCTCAATTTGGATAACCGGATCGTGCTTTCGCCGATGACGCGCAGCCGGGCGCTCGAAGGCAACGTTCCAAACCCGCTTGCAGCGATCTACTACGCGCAGCGTGCGTCCGCCGGCCTTCTCATCACCGAAGCCACGCAGGTCAGCCCGCAGGGTATCGGCTATATTCGCACGCCGGGAATCCACTCAGCCGCGCAAGTCGCCGGCTGGAGGAAGATTACTGACGCAGTACACCGCGCGGGAGGCACAGTCTTCGCCCAACTCTGGCACGTCGGGCGCGTGTCGCACCCGGATTTTCACGGCGGGGCGTTGCCGGTTGCTCCTTCGGCGCTACCGGTCGAGGGCGAGGCCTTCACGGTCAGCGGAAAAGTGAAGATCGTAACCCCCCGTGCGCTGGAAGCACGGGAGTTGCCCGCGATCGTTGACCAATTCCGCATGGCAGCCGAGAACGCCAAGGCCGCCGGGTTCGACGGCATCGAGTTGCACGGCGCCAATGGATACCTGTTGGACCAGTTCCTGCGCGACGGCTCCAACAAGCGCAGCGACGAATACGGCGGCAGCATCCAAAATCGCGCACGCTTCCCGCTTGAAGTGACCGAAGCGGTGACCCGCGTGTGGGACCCGTTGCGCGTCGGGTACAAGCTCTCGCCTCACTTCGCCGGCTACTCGATGTCGGATTCCAGCCCGGTCGAAACGTTTTCTTATCTCGCCGAGCAATTGAACCGGCTGCGGATCGGCTATCTGCATATCGGGGAAGCGATTGCCGGCCCGATGGCCGCCCCGGCCGGAACGGTGCGTATCACTCCAAAGCTGCGCGACAAATTCAGCGGCACGATCATCGTGAATGGGGGCTATGACGCTCGGTCTGCCGGCGCCGCGATCACGCGCGGAGAAGCCGATCTCGTCGCGTTCGGAGTGCCGTTCCTGGCCAATCCCGATCTGCCGGTCCGCTATCGGCAGAATGCACCTCTCAACGCGCCCGACCAAACAACTTTCTACGCCGGCGAAGAGAAGGGCTACATCGATTACCCAGCCTTGGCGCAATAGTACGGCGACTCGCGGGCACATCTGCGCGAATAGTGCGGTGCGCGGAAAGTCCCGAGTATAAAGTGCCGGCGTGGCGCATCTCGCGCCACGCTTCTCTGCGCCAAGATAAAGCTCGATTGCCGATTGAAATCCGCGACAGGCTGATAGGCGAGCCGACTACGATCGCGACCCGCGGCTGGATGGCAAATCCGGGCACGCCGGCCACGATTATGATCGTCACTTCCGGTGCCCAGCGCGCACGGTTCGCGCATGGCGCGCCCATCGCGCGAAGCCTCCTATGATCGAGATTGACGCCACGCCAGCCGTCGATCGGCCTTCAAAAATAGATGTCATGATGATAGGATATAATTGGATATCTGGTCACAGCTTTGGGCACCGCTCATGGACACGTCAGTCCGAGCCATACCCCGAGTGGGCGCTGCCGCGACAGGATCGGTTTCCATCGCGGTCGCAGCGGCGACCGCGGCCGTTGCCAATCTGGCCATTTGGTTTCCAGGTGAGTCAGGTCCCGACAGCCGGTCCCAATATGCTCAGGCAGTTATTGGGCAGTTCGATGACTGGCATCCGCCGACCATGGCCTGGCTATGGTCCATGTTTCGGCTGCTTGCAGACGGCGACGGGCCGATGTTTTGCTTTCAAGTTGTCTGCTATTGGCTCGGTTTTGGGTTGATCGCAATCGGGCTCGCCCAAGCCAGTCGAATGCGCGCAGCCTGGGCCATGCTGGGAGTGGCGCTGTTTCCGTCCTTGCTGACGCTGAATGTCGTGCTTCTCAAAGATGTCGGCATGGGCGCAACGCTTCTTACTGCGTTCGCCGCATTGTTCTGGTGCCGAATTCAGAATCGCGAAGTTCCTGCTGCAATCGTTGCGATTTCGCTGGTATTCCTGCTCTATGGTGCTCTGGTACGCGTCAACGCAGTCTTCGCGGTAGTGCCGTTGTTCGTTTACATGAGCCGACCGCAATGGTTCGTCCGCCCCTGGCGGCTATTGGCAGTATCAATTCCTGTCTCATTGGCGATGGTTCCTGCGGCCCAACTGTTCAATTACGGTGTGCTCCACGCCGAGCCCCTTCGTCCCATCCGGTCCCTGCAAATCTTTGATGTTACCGGGATAGCTTACAATTCCGGCGATATGGCAGTGTTCGGGCTCGGCAATTCCTTCACAATCGACGAGGTGACCCGTTGTTACACGCCAGTAGGCTGGGATCACCTCGCACCATGGGGCGAATGCCGATTTTTCTGGGACCGCCTCGCCATTTCTCCGGATTGGCAGGCGATCGCGGAAGAATCTGATGCGAGGCCCGCCATGGGGCTGGAGGCTAATCCGGATTTGACCGGCCTTTGGATTGCAGCGATCGTCCGCCATCCTCAGGCCTATGCAAAACACAGGCTCGCGCATTTCAGTTCGGAGATATGGCGCGGCGCCTCGATCGCCAGTCCGAATGCCGCAGCGCCGAAACCCCTTGGTATCGTGCTTTACGATCTCGTGACGGCATCTGCATTTTGGGTCGCAATTGGCACGGCCCTGTTGATCCGACTCTCTTTCGTGCGCTCCGTGCGGCGTACCGCTTCGATCGACGCCGCACTCGCACTGCTCTTGTCCGGCCTGTTTTATGGAAGCGCTTATCTCATCATTGGCGTCGCGACAGAGTTGCGGTACCTGTTCTGGACCCTCATTGCGATATTCGCGGCGCTCGTGATTTCGCTGCCGGAGCTGAGAATGACGTTGGGCGCCCGCCGTCGTCATGCGACTGCAATAAGGTCACTCATCAAGACGGCCACTCATAAGGCTTGAATGGCGCGCACGGCTCGCGGCTCAGTAGTGGTTCCGTAATGAACCCATTTCGACGAATTCCAATTCTGACGCTCGAGGACTCCTCTCAGCCGTTTCGTAGAGGGGCGGTCCGAGGGGTTGAGCCTGCAAGTCGCATATGAGACGACTTAATCTTGAACAAACCTCGATAGATTGTACAACATTTTCGAACAGGGCTATCCCATGGATTCTTGGTGGGAGATCAAACGATGAGCGCCACTCCAAGCGACCTCGTGATGCGGCTGCGCAAGCTTGATTGCTGCGCGGTCTCCGATGCGCTCGATCAATTGAAGCTCGGCGGCGTGGTGACGGGCTTGCTGCAGCAGGGCTCGGGTGCCGGCCATATTGCGGGACGCGCGATAACGGTCAAGCTCGGCGTCGGCGTACCGCACGAAGGGCCGCCGAAACATCTGGGCGCAACGGCCATCGAGATCGGTGGTCCCGATGATGTCATCGTGATCGAGCAGCGCTCCGGCGTCGAGGCCGGAAGCTGGGGCGGCCTGCTCTCGCTCGGCGCGAAAGTGAAAGGCATCGCCGGCGTCGTCGCGCACGGCCCCGTGCGTGACATCGACCAGGCCATCGAGATGGGCTTTCCCATTTTCGCCAGTGCCACGACCTCGCGCACGGCACGTGGCCGCATCGTCGAGATCGCCACCAACGTCCCGGTGTCGATCGGCGACGTCACAGTCTCCCCGGCAGACTACGTCCTGGCGGATCGAAGCGCCGTGATCTTCATCGGAGCCTCCGACATCGAACGGGTTCTCGCGGCGGCCGAGCGCATCGCCGCAAAGGAAGAGGCGATGGCCAAGGCCATTCTCGCCGGTCAGCCGATCGGGACGGTCATGGGCGCCAGCTACGAGCACATGCTCAAGTGAAGGTCACGACGGACCCAAACGACATCGACACGTCTCGACGGCAACCGCTTCTCGGAATTTGCATTGTTAAACATTTTCAGGTAATTTGTACAACATGGAAGAACGAGGCCATGAGATGGACATGAAATCACGGCGTAGCGCACGCTCCGCAACCGGGACTGCCGCGCCAAGCGATCACCGGAGGACCCGCCGCGCAAAATCGACGCCGTCCCGCGGCGCCGAACGCGCCAAAGCCGCGGCCCTGTCGGCCGGCCTGGCGCTCGACAAGAAGGACAGCCGCATCGCGGGACGCGTCAATAGCGATCTCGTCCGCCGGGCCAAGCGGAAGAGCGGCATCACGTCCGACAGCGCGCTCATCGAAGCCGGCCTGCTCAGCCTGGCAGCCGCGGACGATTTTGGCCGCTGGATTGTGGCGCAAGCCGGCCGGCTTGAGCAGGACTTCGATATTGGCCTTTGACCTCAAGCGCTCGTTGCGTCGCCTGAAGCCGGGGGCGCGAATTCACGCTCTGCGGCAGCGCTCCGATGCCTCGTTGACCTTTGTCACGGCGGCAACGCCGCCAGCACGCAATCTCATGATCGATACCTGCGTCTACATCGACGCCGCACGCGGCAAGATGCCGGCGGAAGTGACCGCCTTTGTCGCTACCAGCCAAATTCATCATTGCAGCATGTGTCTGGGCGAACTTGCTTTCGCTCTCGGGCGCCTCGATCCGCAAGACGCCCGGACGCAAGAGCAAGCCGGATTCATTTCCGACGTTATCATGCATGTACCTGGACATCGGGTAGTGGAGCCAGACGACGAAGCCTTTATCGAGGCCGGCATGGCTGCCGGCATTCTGGCCCGGACGCAAAACTACACGCACGACGGCCGTCGCAAACTCCTGA
>DATGVJ010000053.1:0-6921 GCA_035300505.1 Xanthobacteraceae bacterium | reverse complement strand
ACTCATGGAAGTTCCGTTCCCCCTCACCCCAACCCTCTCCCCAAAGGGGAGAGGGAGTAGACCGAGTTCGTTGATCGTTCAGTGACTCACGCACAGAAGCCGTCAAGACTGGGAACCAAGTGTTAGAGTCGGAACACTAGGAAGCATGCCTTCGCGGCGGCCAACTCGGTTCCGGCAACAGCATCATCACCGTTACGTTGGATTGCCTGACATTGAATCTGATCAAGTCGGCCCACGCTTGGCGTGTTCCGTTACAGTCGTGTTTCAGATTTCAGAAATCGCGTTACATCCGTAACTTGCCAGCAGAACCAGCCCTTCGGCGGTTGTCGGCGCGGCGCCAATGAGGCAGATGAGCGCCAACACGAGGCAGGCCAATCCGCGGCCGGCCACGTGGCCGTCGGTGGCGGCATCAAAGCTGGAGCGCAACTACATGAGCGAAACGTCATTATGCGACCCGGGTTTTCCCGAGAGCGGCGATCGTCAAGCCTGCGTCCTCGTCGTGGACGATGATCCCGCCTTACAACGCGTCATGCTGAACTATTTTGAGGAGAACAGCATCCGGACCCTGGTGGCGTCCGACCGCCAGGAGATGGTCCGTCAGTTCGGCGGAAACGAAGTAAGCCTGGTTGTCCTCGACCTTCGACTCGGTCAGGAGGACGGCCTGGATCTGCTGCGGGAGATCCGGATGAATTCCGATGTGCCAGTCATCATTATTACGGGTCACCGGCGCGATGACATTGACCGTATAGTCGGGCTTGAACTCGGCGCCGACGATTATCTGACGAAACCATTCAATCTACGTGAACTGCTCGCAAGGGTGCGCGCGATATTACGACGGTTCGATGTCGGACGCGCCGCACCGGCACGCGACCCCGAGCGCCGCCACTTTCGATTTTGTGGCTGGCAACTCGACTGCAAATATCGACGGCTCACAGATCCTGCCGGCGATGCGGTAGCTTTGACCAAAGGCGAGTACGCATTGCTGCTCGCCTTTCTCGATGCGCCGCAGCGACCACTCAGGCGCGAGCACCTGCTGGGGGCCACGCGCGTGCATGAGGATGTTTTCGATCGCAGCATCGACGTCCAGATTCTTCGCCTGCGACGCAAGTTGGAGACCGACCCGAGCGCCCCGTGCGTCATCCAGACCGAGCGTGGTGTCGGATATATGTTCGCCGTTCCGGTCGAACGGATGTGATCGTCCGCAGGCCGGTGAGCGCTTCACAATCCTAGTCGCGCCAACATGATCGTCGTGGCGTGCCGGAATTGCGCGCGGCCGCCCATCACGCCAACCTCACCCACCCGCGGCTCCTTCAGCCGCCGGCTGGCGGCGCCACCGTCGCGTCCTGATTGCTGCGCTTGAGGGCGCCGGCGACGAAGCCCGATGCTTTCATGTCCTCCACAAAAGCACGCAGGTAGCGGGCGCCGGCGAGGCGGCCCTTGGGCGTGCCCATGGCCTGCTGGATTTCCTGAAAGTGACCGTCCATCACGCGCATGTCCGGATTGTTCTTGGCATAGTCGACCAGCGGCTGCTTCACGCCGGCCACGACATCGAGCTTTTCCTTGCGGTACAATTCGATCATCGCACTGCCGCCGCCCGTATGGGCGCGCACAATGGTGGCATTCTTGATCGTGCGCGTGAGAAAGAGGTCGTAGGCCGACCCCACCCCGACCGCGATGCGGATACCGGGGCGATCGACGTCGGCAATCACCTTCAAGGGTGAATCCTTGGCCGCCATATAGGTGCCCTCGATCATGACGTAGGGGGCCGTGAACTCGACTTCGGCGGCCCGTACGGGCTCGACCGCGAAAAATGCGATATCCCAGGCGTTGGTCTTGAGACCTTCGAAAACCTTGCCAGCCGCCTCGAAGGTAACGAGTTCGACCGGAACACCAAGACGCTTCCCAAGCTCGCGGGCAAGATCGGGACTGATGCCGACCGGCGCGCCGGCTGCGTCCTTCTGCGCCAGCACAGAATTTCCGAAATTGATCGCGGCGCGCAGCTTGCCGGTTGGCGCCAGCTCCTTCACGATTTCCGGCGAAACATTCATCGCAACACCTCCGGCATTTTGCGCAAAAGCCGCAAAGGTCGCGGCCCACATCATCAAGGCGGCATAGACAAGTCTCGCCATATCGCTCTCCCGTGTCCTCGTCTTGGCGGCAGAACCGCCGCTTCGGCGGCAGAGGCGCCGCATGGGCGGCGGAAACGCCGCAGCTCTTAGCCAACGTAACCCGAACGACGCCACCCTGACCAGACAGGAGAATTGTGCTAAATTCATCGCGTTCATAGCCACCGAATCAGGAGGACGAGGTCATGGCCAAGGGTCAGATGAAAAGCAACAAGGAAAAGAAAAAACCAAAAGCCGCGCATAACCAAAAAAAGAAGGGAGCCGCCACACCACAATCTGCCGGGCAGGTGCAGCCGGGTGGAAACCCGTTCGCCAAGAAGGCCTGAGCAGGTTTCGGCGGAATTCCGCTGCCCGAACACCAGCGAGTTCAGTGTGACAAGAATTGCGCAGGCTATCGGGGGCGTCGTCATGCTGGCCTGCGTCATTGGTCCTGCAAATGCGCAGAAATGGGGTCCGTTGGCTGAGCGCGTCACCTTCCCGAGCGCCGACGGGCACACCACGCTGATTGGTTACTTGTACGAGCCGCCTCCAAAACACGCCGCGCAGGTGCCTGCCGTCGTCATGATGCATGGGCGGGGTGGCGCCTATTCGAGCCTTGCGAAGGGTCGCTACGACGCCTCGACCTTGTCGCAGCGTCACCAGATGTGGGGCCAATTCTGGTCAAGGCAGGGATATTTTGCCCTCATGGTCGACGGCTTCGGGCCGCGTGGCCATGGCCAGGGATTTCCGCAAGGCAGCTATGAGCAACGGCCGGCCGAACTCAATGAAGTAACCGTGCGGCCGCTTGACGCCTACGGGGCGCTAACCTGGCTGCGCAAGCGCGGCGATGTGTTGCCAAACGGCGTTGGACTGCACGGCTGGTCGAACGGCGGCAGCGCAACACTTGCCGCCATGGCCCTCGGCACAAGCTTCGCGCCGGCCCCCGGCCAAGGCTTCGCGGCCGCCATCGCCTTCTACCCGGCCTGCGGGCTGAAAGGACAATTCGAAAGCGGCCTCAAGCCCTATGCACCGGTGCGCGTGTTTCACGGCAGCGCCGACAAGGAAGTTTCATTCCGGCGCTGCCGCGACCTCGTGGAACGCGGAAACGCGGCCGGCGGCGACATCCAGATCAATATTTACCCGGGCGCCGTCCACGGATTCGACGACCCCAGCCCGAGCCGTCAAAGCGCCAAGGCCAATGCCAACGCCCTGGCCGACTCGACGCAGGAGGCGCAGCGTTTTTTTGCCCGGTATCTGCCTGGCGCCGGCCCCGGGCGATAACAACCGGCGC
The DNA here is from genome assembly GCA_035300505.1 of Xanthobacteraceae bacterium. Lineage (GTDB taxonomy): Bacteria > Pseudomonadota > Alphaproteobacteria > Rhizobiales > Xanthobacteraceae > VAZQ01. The sequence continues at coordinate 3,525 of DATGVJ010000053.1, read as the reverse complement.
GCGGCCTTGTCTCCCGCCGGCCCAAGAAACAATCGTGAAACAATCCTGAAACATGCGGCGACATCATGCGGAAACATTGGACTGCTAGGTACAACGTCATGCGGGACTTGACCGCAGCCCCAAGGACCTTCCGCCCCCAAGGATCTGCCGATGTACCTGTCCCCGAAACTCTTCGCGCTCCCCGTAGCTGCTCTGGCCGTGATCATTGCCCTGTCCCAGGCGCACAGCCAGAACCCCCGCAGCACTGAGGTCGCCCTGACAGTGCATCGAGCAACCAATTGCGCGACCCCAACGAGCACGTTCAATGCGGCTTGCGCCATCGCCCATAATGACAGCGCGACGTTCGTGCGCTGATCAAGAGTAGCAAAAAGAAACAAAGTGCGGGCTGAACCCGCCCAACAGACCCGGATCAAACTCCCCCGAAATTGATCCGGGTCTTTTTTTGCCCGCACCGCAGCCAAGTTTACGGAGGCTACGCCTGCTGTGGAGCGCAGTTCCTCGCCATGAGGCCACGAGAGTTCCGCGCTTCTGGCACAACTGTGTTAAAGCGTCGCGGGCTTCGGTTTTTTTTGCCGCCGACGTTGAAATTGCAAGACCTGCTGCGCGGTCTCGAAAGTCAGCCGATCGTAGGTTTGCTTGCTGTGCCCAAGGAAGTGCTCAGCTAAACCGCTCTTTCCACCACACACGAGCAAGATTGCTCTTGCGGCCTCCCAGGAAAATCCCGCCGCCCTGGCCATGACCATGATCATCTCAACGCGATTCTCACCCAGCGTACGCGCCACGACGCCGATTGGCAGATCGCACATCTTCGCAAGAACGACCGTTGCCTCCCCGATCCGGCCGGCCTGGGCAAATCCTACGACTTCCCGTTCCTCGAGCAGGGTCTCCCCGTTCGACGCCGCGGCCGCAGGATCAACCCGGGGCTTTTTAACAATCTCGGCTCCAACTGCGCCGGCCGTTCCGTCTTCGAACACTGCGCCGGCATCCTGACGGTCTGCAGATTCCAGCGTGCGTCGAACTTCCGGCGATGCAACCCTTAGAAGCTGTCGAAAATGCTGGCGGGACAGATCATGACGGGATCCGAGCGCCAGCGCCAAATGGCTGTCGCCTAAGGAACGGCCAACAAGCAACGAAAAGCCGAACTCGGAAAACCTGGCGCCGGGATTCTCTGCCAGGCTGCGCACCACGTCGCGATTGCCACGTTGCACCAAGACATCCGTGACGGCTTGGTCGAGCGAATTGCGCGAAGCGATGGCCCGCAGATGTTCCTGGCCCTTGGTGCCGGCGCTATCAACAAGAGTCGCAATGTCGAGACGCATCGAACGGGCGAGTACGGGACCCGCGACGTCGATCTGGTCGTCAAAAGCCAGAGCATGGATTGTGGACGGCGGCGCATTGGCAATATCGGCCAGTTGTTGCGCCAGGGCCGCACGTGCCGATACTTCGATACTACTGATAAAACGTGCAAAAATATCGTCGAACAATGCTAGATGGTTTTCTGAAAAGCGATCCGCGCCAAACAAAAAAAGGTCGGTAAGCTGACGCAACGTATTGGCACGCCACTCGGTACTTCCGAGCAAGAGCGCATCGTCAAGTTGGGTAAATAAGGTACTTTGCGCGCTCATGGCACGTGGCAAGGTCTCTTGCGCCGGTCACAACGATATGGGCCAATACCGGAGTTCGATCGGACCTCGGGCGCGACCGCTCGGACCTCTTCGAAACCGGAGTACTGCCGCCCCCTGTCTAGCGCGGTACGGCTAATGACTTGTTAATCGGATGACACACGGGGGCCAAACGCCATCAAATTGTGTATACTGGACCGGGGGCTTCATTCAACAGAGGATGCAGGACGGGCATGAAGTATCGCTTGAATATTGTCACGCTCGCCGCTGTCGCCGCGATCGCGACGCCGGCCATACTGTCAGCGCAGCAACCCGATGGATTGAGGCTTGCGCAGGCTACTCCGAAATCGAAGCAATCGCCGCGGGTCGAACCGCAGTACGACATTGAGGAATTGACACCCAGTCAGATCCAGCGTGCCCAGGAGCCTGACCGTCCCACGGCACCGACGCCGACTTCACCGTCCACATCTATTCCGCCAGCCACAATGCCTCCAGCAACGGCGGCGCCCAAAACCGCGACCTCCAAGGCCCCTTCCCAGGCGCCCCAACCCCAACGCGCGGTCGCCTGCAGCGGGGCCTTCGCCAAGAATTCAAGTCATATCAATCTGACCACCGTCTACAAGCTGGACAACATTGCGTTCACCGAAGTGGATGCGCCCGAGGGAAAAAAAATAATGGCGTCCGTGCTGTTCCCCAAGGATCCAAAGCGGCGCCTTGAAGTATGGTGGGAAAATGAAGACTCCCGCAAGGGAACCCATCTTATCGTCATTGGCGGTCAGTCGACCTGGACGGCACCAAAGGGACTGAAGCTTGGCCTGTCGCTTGCCGCGATCGAAAAGATCAATGGCAAACCGTTCAAGCTCAAGGGCTTTGATAAAGACAATATCGCGCTCATAACCGACTGGCAGGACGGTGCACTGTCGCAACTTCCGGGCGGATGTCGCCTTGGGATCTATCTGCAACCCGATGCCAAGGCACCAGCTGCAGCCCGCAGCGAAATATCCGACGACATGGAATTCACGTCGAACGATCCAATATTCCGTACCGTCAAGCCGACGATTTCGGAGATACTCATAGGCTACTAAGGCACCTGGGCTACTAAGGCACCTGGGCTACTAAGGCACCGGGGCTACTAATGCAGCAGCCGGTAGAGCGGAATGTCTGCGACGACGACGCGATCGGCGGACCGCACGATTAGAATGTAGTCCTCGAATTTCACGAATTTGTGGTCGCGCACATGCGGGACCTTGCTAACCACCATTGCGGGCACGTCTTGCAGGTCAATCGACGCAGGCACCACGGAAGACATGGGTGGGGCCGGGCCATCGACGACCGGCACGTCCGGCAGACTCGTCACGCCGAGAAACACTAAACCGCGCTGCTCGTCGGTCAGGGGCAAAGTCGATGCCGGGTGACCGATGCTGCCAGTCGTATCGATGTCCTCGAAACCCGGGCGGGCCCGTGCCACGTCCCGATCGGCCTCGCCGGCATGTGTAATGGTCGAAAAACCGACGCTCGCCATAAACGCCAGAAATGTTCGCGCCAGCAATGTGATTGCCGGCAATATCGCAGATTTATAGATGACGGAACGCATCCCACCCTCCTGACAATCCCCGCCCGGAGGCTAGCAATGCATTTCTTCCCGCCACATTAATGCGGGAACGAATCTCCCGACAGATGCGCCACATGGTCAAGAGAAGCTGAATCAAGCGAGCGCACCGTCAACGCAATCCTGACAACGCGGGTCGCAAGACAAGCGACAGCGGCAAGGCCACAAGCACAATCGCGGCAACACACATCAACGCGTGCGGCACCCCATAGGCGTCTCCGACAAGGCCGAACAAGGCCGGGGCAACTGCGCCGGATCCGATCGTACCGGTATAGAACAAGCCGAAGGACCAAG
>DATGVJ010000052.1:0-19994 GCA_035300505.1 Xanthobacteraceae bacterium | reverse complement strand
TTCCCCGCGCGCCATCCGCTCAACCAGAGTTCAAGTCGCGTGGCGGTCATCGGCCAGGCCGATGTGGTGCTGGCGATTGATGTCAACGAGTTGTGGGGATCGCTCAACTCCTTCCAGGATCGCATTGTGCGGACCAGCCGCCCGATCTCCAAGAAGGGCGCCAGGATCGTCACGCTTGGATCGCGCGATCTCTATCTGAAATCCAACTACCAGGACTTCGGCCGTCACCAGGATATCGACCTTGCGATTGCGGGCGATGGCGAGGCGTCGCTGCCCGCGCTGATCGACGCGGTCAAGCGGCGCATCGACGCGGCCAAGAAGTCCGCCTTCGAGGCGCGTGGCAAGAGATATGCGACTGCACGCCTTGCGGCGATCGAGCAGGCCAAGTCTGACGCAACGCTCGGCTGGGATGCAAGCCCGATTGCGAGCGGACGTTTGTGCGCGGAAGTCTACGCGCAGATCAAGGACGAGGACTGGTCGCTGGTCGGCAACACCATTCGCAACGCCTGGCCGCACCGGCTGTGGGATTTCAAGAAGTCCTATCAGTGGAACGGCGGCTCCGGTGGCGCCGGCATCGGCTATAACCTGCCGGCCTCGCTCGGTGCCGCACTCGCGAACAAGCGCCACGGACGGCTCACACTCGCGTTCGGCGGCGACGGCGATTTCATGTTCGTGCCGGGCACGTTGTGGACGGCGGCGCATCATCGCATTCCGATGCTCTACATCGTGAACAACAACCGCGCCTATCACCAGGAACTGATGTACCTCCAGGCCATGGCCAACCGCCGCGGCCGCGGCATCGACAATACCGGCATCGGCATCACCATCACGGATCCGAATGTGGACTATGCGACGGTGGCGCGCGGCTTCGGCGTGCACGGCGAAGGGCCGATCACCGATCCGAACGAACTCGCGCCCGCACTCAAGCGCGCCATCGCGGTGGTCAAGAGCGGGCAGCCCGCGCTGATCGACGTCGTCACCGATCCGCGCTGAGGAGAACGTTCATGACATCCTTCAAGCTGTTTGCCGCCTTCGCCGTCTTCGCGCTCGGAGCCGGCGGATTTACGGTCCCGGCGCAGGCGCAGAATGCGCCCGCGCAGAATGCGCCAGCCGGAGACGCCGCCAACGGCAAGCGCATCTATCTCGCCACCGGTTGCTACACCTGCCACGGCCGCGTCGGGCAGGGTGGGGCCTATAACGGCCCGGCGCCAAGCCTTGCCAAGACCGCGATGCCGTTCGATGGTTTCAAGTTCCAATTGCGCACGCCGGCGAGCGAAATGCCGGCCTATGTGGAGGCGGTGATGTCCGACAAGGAAGTCGCCGATATTTTTGCCTTCCTTCAAGCGCTGCCGGGCCGGCGCGACGTGAAGGAGCTTCCGATATTGAACAATTGAGGAGCCGGTCAGCAAACCCTACGAACCCGCCATTTTGTTGGAGGCAAGTTTTGCGGCAGTGTGTAGGGCGCAATAAAGCGATTGCGCCCTACAAACTAAATCGAAAAAATCTCGCTGAATCTTTTTTTCACCTGCGCGCTGACGCTCCGGATATAGGCATAGTCCATCGGGATGACCTTGATGTCGCGGATCGATGGGCTTCCGGCCGGCGGCTCGATGTCGCTGCGCGCGGCGTAGATGCCGCTTTCGGGCCACAGCTTCTGCGCTTCGAGACTGAGTGAATATTCGGCGAGCAGTCTCGCCGCATTCGGGTTCTTGGCGCGCTTGACGACGGAAGTTGTGGCCGGAATCGCAAACGTACCGTCGGCCGGAAAGAAATTCGCAATCTTGTGGCCGGCTTGACGCGCCTCGTTGGCATATTGGCTGTCAGCGCCGGCCGCGATCGGGCGTTCGCCGGTCTTGACGAGATTGAGCGCCTGCTCGTTGCCCTGTACGACCATGATGTCATTGGCATTGAGCCGCTCGAAAAAATTCCAGCCGCGCATTTTTGACATAGTGGCGACGACGCCGAGTTGCAGCGAGGTGAACAATGGGTTGGTCATGACCAATTTGCCTTTGAAACGCGGGTGGAGGAGGTCGTCCCAGGTCTTTGGCATGTCGTGCGGCGGGATAATGTCGGTGCGGCCATAGATTGAAATCAGGCTGACACGTTGCGCGACGGCGTTCCCGCCACCATCGCGAAACGCTTCCGGTATCTTGTCATAACCGTCGGGCTTGAACGGCACGAACAGGCCCTTGGCGGTGAGGTCGATGATGGCCGCCGGATCGGATGAGACGATCACATCGGCGCCCGCATGGCCGGCATCCTGCTCCATCTGGAACCGGCGCAGCACTTGTGCGCCGCCTGACCGGAACAGTTCAACCGTGATCCCATAGGTCTGCTGAAATGAATTGGCGACCTTCTGGGCGGCAGCAATCGGTGCCGACGTATAGAGCACGACCTTGCCTTCGCGTTTTGCCGCCGCGATGTCGATCGATTGCGCCCTGGCGGGGCGCAGCAGGGACGGCAGTATGAGCGTGGCGGCAGCACCAAGTGCCGCGCGGCGGGTAAGTCCATTGTTCGCCGTCATGGCCGAGATTCCAGTTGTCGGATGGAGCGACTCTATTCGATCGCGGCCATTCACGCCACCGATTGGAGCCTGGTGCCGTGTAGCCCGGATGGAGGGCGATCATGCGCTGTTACGCGCGTGATCGCGCACAATCCGGGATTCGCGCCGCGCATCATTGTTGCCCCGCATTGCGCCCGCCTCGCCAAGCTTGCGCTTGGCGAGGCGTTCTCCATGCGGGCTACGATCGTTATCTTACCGCGCTGCCGCCTGCTTTTTCGCCAATCTTGCCTTCCGCCGCTTGGCAGCGCGCAATTTCTCGCGGCGTTCCTCGCGCCGCTTCTCGGTGCATTTGACGCATTTGCATCCGATCGGCTTGATGAAACCGTCGAAATAGTCCTTGCCGTAGTCGTAGGTGATTTCGTCGCCGGGCTGGATATTGCGGATGGCGCGGATGATCACCATGCCGCCCCTGCGGCCCTGGGCGCGCGGCCCCAGCAGCACATCGGATTCGGCATTGGGCCGGCAGGAATGGTTGGCATAGCGCGCCACATTGCTGCGCGATGAGCCGTCAACCGTCCAGCGGGTGTTGAGTTCATACATATAACGGCTGTTCTGCGCCTCAAGGCGGTCGGCTTCCGCATTGGTGATGCGTCGGCCCTTGTATTCCACAATGATGGTGCGCTTCTTGATCGGTTTGGTGGCGAAGAGGCCGAGGCCTGTTCGCGAACGTCCGACTTGGAATGGCTTGCGAGGCATGTGAGAAGTTGCAGGTTGATTCGTTGATGGAGCGTCAAGCTATTTCATCACGATGCGCTTTGAAAGCAGCTGCGTGGCGTTGCCACCGAGAATCATCTGTTTCTGGTCGGCTGGGAGATCGAGTGCCTCGATATAAGACGGATCGGAGATGATGTAGGGATAGTCCGTGCCGAACAGGAACCGATCGATACCGATTTCCCGGATCGCCATTTCGATGAAGTTCTTCGAGAAGGAGCATGTGTCGTAGTAGAGATTTCTGCGTGCAAAGACACTCGGCAGTTGCGTGATGTGCTCCCGGCATTCATGAAACAGATGAAACCCATGGTCGAGCCGTTCCAGGAGCCCGATGAAGGCCGATCCCGTGTGCGGCACGATGAAGCGCAGCTCCGGATGGCGTTCGAACACGCCGCCATAGATCATGCGGGTGACGCATAGCGTCGTGTCGAAGGGAAAACCGACGCGGATCGGCAGCGCATAGTTGGGCAGGTGGTCGGCGAATGTCGGCAGCATCGGGTGCTCGCAAACCGGCAGCCCGAGCACGCTTATTTGCGCCCAGACCTCCTCTAACCGCCGGTCATCGAGTGCGACGCCGTCAAAGTTGGAACCGACCGCAATGCCCACGACCCCCGGCGCGTCGGCGATCCGCTCCAACTCCTTGAGTGAGGCCTCGACATCTGGCAGCGGGAGTGTTGCAAAACCCCTTATGCGATCTGGGTTGCGCCTGGCGCGTGCCAGCATGGCATCGTTGAGCCGTCGCGCGAGATCGATGCGCAAATTGGCCTCGAAAATATAGACGCTCGGTGTGTTCATCGAGAGCACGGAGACATCGATGCCCTTGCGGTCCATTTCGCGGATGAGATGGTCCGGGTCGAACATTTCGGGCCGAAACGGCAGCCAGGTTTGTCCGTCCTTGAGCAGATAGCTGAAGCGGTCGGGATTGACCTTGACGGTCACGCCCGGGAGCGATTTCAGCGCGTCGTAGAATAGTTCTTCGATGAGATGGCAGTGGACGTCGATGTTCATCGGTGCGGTAGCCCCAAAGGACGAAGGGTCACTGGATTAGTTCTGCTTGATATTGGCGCCCCGGATCACCTTTCCCCACTTTTCGGTGTCATCGGCGATGAGCTTGCCGAAGTCGGCGGGTGAGTTCACAAGCACTGTGCCGCCAAGGTCAGCAAGCCGCCGCTTGATCCTGGGATCGGCGAGAGCCGCATTGATCTCCCTGTTGAGCTTGTCGACGATCCCGGTTGGCGTGTTCTTGGGCGCGCCAATGCCCTGCCAAAGAAGCGCCTCGTAGCCCGGCAGGAATTCGCCCACGGTCGGGACGTTGGGCAACACGTCTGAGCGCGTTGCGGTCGTCACCGCGAGAGCGCGCAAGGTACCGGCCTTGATGTGCTCGATCGACGAAATCAGAGGGTCGAACATGACGTCGACCCGGCCGCTGATCAGGTCGGTGAGCGCCGGGGCCGAACTGCTGTAATGCACCGGAACCAGATCTACGCCCGCCATCATCTTGAACAGCTCGCCAAAGATATGTGTTGAGCTCCCGGGACCGACCGCCCCCATGTTGATCTTGCCCGGATTGGCCTTGGCATAGGCGACGAACTCCGGAACAGTCCTGGCTGGGAACGACAGGTTGACTTCCATCACGCTCGGGACAAGGGCGATGCCCGCGACCGGCGCGATGTCACGGATGAAATTGAAATTCAGCTTCTCGTAAAGCGTCGCGTTGATCGCGTTCGACGAGGTGACCAGGAGAAGCGTGTGGCCGTCGGCCGGAGCGCGCACGGCGGCCTCGGCGGCGATGTTGGTTCCCGCGCCCGGCCGATTTTCAATGAGGAATGGCTGGCCGAGCCGCTCCGAAAGCCATTGACCTATGAGGCGCGAGAGAATGTCGGACACGCCGCCAGGACCAAATCCGACGATGAGGCGTACCGGCTGGGTTGGATAGTTTTGCGCCCGTCCGGCACGGGGTAGAAGCGGCAGTGCGACGGCACCTGCGGCCAGATGCAGGAATTTGCGGCGAGGAAGATTCACGACGTCCCTTTTTTGGTTCGAGGTCGATGCTGGAAGGTGAATTCACCCAATTGTTACGCGAGACGGGCATTGTCGAAGCGAATGGCCACTTACGCAAGCAGGCGAGGTGAATCTTCAATATGTCGTTCCGGACCAGCGGGGCAGGCTCGCTGCCTACCTGCCGGACGGTGCTGACGGAAGGAGGCCTGGAAGTCGGGCTGGATAACACTTACATTAGAATAATACTTGAACCTCAGGGCCCGCCCTTGTTGGCGGGCCTTTGGCCTTTTGGCCCTTGAAAATGAGCCGCACGAATCACAGAGATCACATACGCCTGACCTCGCACCCGGTGCCAGGCGGCAAGCCGCGATTTCCAATCCACTGGAGCGCGGCCGGCGCCCGCGAGCGCGGCCCCATTATCGGCACGGTCTCTCGACCCCGTGACCGCAACGTCATTGGCAGCCATGGTGGTTCGTATGCGGTGTATCGCGCACTCGCAGTCTCGGCAGGGGCGCTCAACCCGATCCGTCGACCGGACCTCACCAACACTCATTCGCCGGTGACAATCGGACCGTTCCCGCAATGGAATGAAACGAACCGCATTGTGTCGATCGATCCGTGGGGCCACGTCGTGGCTGAGGAATTCAGGACTGAGATTGCCGAAGGTATCGACATCCGGCCGACAATCGCAATTACCAAGGCACGGCTCGAACTTCATGAAATGCGGGGCGCCATCGCGGCTGGTCGATTGAAAATCGACGGGAAGGTCGTCCTTGCCAACGGCAGCCTGGCCGTTGTCAAGATTGCGATCGATCCGGTGTGGTACCTGCCGGGGATCGCGCTGAGATTTGGATGCACGGAAACAACCTTGCGCCGCACGCTGTTCGAGCAGACCGCCGGCATGTTCCCGGAACTCGTGACCAGGCCCGACCTACAAGTCTTTCTCCCTCCGATCGGGGGAACCACGGTGTATCTCCTCGGAGACGTCGAACGACTTAGCGACCCTCGGACGAGGATTACCTGCCGGATGCATGATGAGTGCAACGGCTCGGACGTGTTCGGATCGGACATCTGTACGTGTCGTCCTTATCTCATCCACGGCATCGAGGAGTGCGCCAGAAGCGCACAGGCTGGCGGCCTCGGCGTCATCGTTTACAATCGGAAGGAAGGGCGCGCACTGGGCGAGGTGACCAAGTTTCTCGTCTACAACGCGCGAAAGCGCCAGGAAGGCGGCGACGCCGCGAGCAGCTATTTCGAACAGACGGAGTGTGTCGCTGGCGTGCAGGACGCACGATTTCAGCAGTTGATGCCGGATGTGATTCATTGGCTTGGGCTGCGTCGCATCGACCGCCTGGTGTCGATGAGTGACATGAAATACAACGCGCTCGTTGAACAAGGTATAGAGGTTGTCGATCGCGTGGCGCTGCCTGATGAACTTATCCCCGCCGATGCCCACGTTGAAATCTCCGCGAAGAGGGCCGCCGGCTATTACTCGCCTGACCCACAGCCCGAAATCCTGACCGGCCCAATCGGTCGATCGCTCGACAAATTTTGACCGCCAGTCTCGCGCGTGTGAACCATGAGTGCCGAGGCCGATGCCGCTATTGCACTATTGAATGCCGAGGCTGTTCGTATACGCGCGCATCGGATGCTTGCGCTTGGGCTTGATGGACAGCTTCCTCATTTTCGCGTCGAGCTTTCGAAGCTCGACGCCGCGGCCGATCTCGTTGTTGCGACGACGCGGGAGGCCTATCCGACGCTCGCTATCCCATTCCATTCTCGATGGCGTCACTTCGTGGTGCGCGGCGAGAACCGCTACGATGCCATCAGGCAGAGCCAGCCCGATCGATTTGAGCAGGCGCGCACCGCCTTCGATCTCGCGATCGTCAGCACAATCCTCGACGCCGGCGCAGGTTCGCAATGGCAGTATCGCGATTTTGCTTCTGGCGAGAGCTTTGCCAGCTCCGAGGGCCTGGCTCTTGCCAGTCTCGCCATGTTTGCGCATTGCGCGTTTTCCTCAGATTTGAATGAGCCGATGCGGGCTGACGCCGTCGTGCTGGAGCAGTTGACAACCGAGCAACTAATGAGGGGTTTTCAGGTCAGTGATAGCAATCCACTTGTGGGCATCGAGGGCCGTTGCGGGCTCCTGCGTGCACTCGGGAAGCACGTTGCCGCGAGCCCTGCGGTATTTGCGCGCGATGATCGTCCGCGACCCGGTGGACTGTTCGATCACCTGCGCGGCCTGTCCCGGGATGGCATCATTCCCGCGCCCCTCATTCTCTCTGAAATATTGCATCACCTGGGACCGATATGGCCTTCCCGTATTTCGCTCGGCGGCGTTGCACTTGGTGATTGCTGGCGGCACCCGGCAATTGTTACGATGGATGCGACAAACAACCTCGTGCCGTTGCACAAGCTGTCCCAATGGCTGACCTATTCACTGATCGACCCACTGCAAGGTGCGGGCTTGGCCGTAACGGATATAGAGGGGCTCACGGGGCTTGCCGAATATCGCAACGGCGGACTGTTCGTAGACACCGGCGTGCTGGCCTTGCGCGACGAAAGCCTTGCGGTTGAGAAACACGATATCGGCTCGCCTCTTGTTGTCGAATGGCGCGCTCTCACGGTCGCTCTGCTCGACCAGCTTGCGGCGGTCGTCCGCGCCAAGCTGGGTTCAACGGCTGCTGAACTCCCGCTGGCAAAAGTACTCGAGGGTGGAAGCTGGGCGGCAGGCCGCAAAATCGCACGCGCGCGACGTGCCGATGGTTCACCACCGATCAAGATCGCCAGCGACGGCACAGTGTTCTGACCGTTGAACCGCGCCCAGGGAGATAGGCTATGGAAGGTGTCAGCGTGGTCGATCATCCCTTGGTTCAGCACAAGCTTACTTTGATCCGTGACAAAAGCCGCTCAACGAAATCGTTTCGTGAGCTTCTCAAGGAAATCGGAATGTTGCTTTGTTACGAGGTAACGCGCGATCTTCCGTTGACCAATGTGACGATCGAGACGCCTCTCGTATCAATGCTTTCGCCATGCATCGCCGGCAAGAAACTTGTCTTCGCGCCGATTTTACGTTCCGGAGTTACCTTCGCCGAAGGGATGCTGGAGTTGGTTCCGGCGGCGAGGGTCGCTCATATTGGGATGTACCGCGAGCCGGAGACTTTTGCCGCGGTCGAGTACTTCTTCAAGACTCCGGCCAATCTCGGAGAGCGGCTTGTCATCGTTGTAGCGCCGATAGTGGCCACGGCAAATACGGCAGTCGCTGCCATTCACCGTTTGAAGGAGGACGGCGCGAAGGACATTCGACTGGTCTGCCTGATCTGCGCAGCGCAGGGCATCGACCATCTGCGTGACGTACATCCCGACGTCCTGATCTGGACGGCAGCGATCGACGACGGGCTTGACGATCGTGCGTTTATTCTGCCGGGTCTCGGCGATGCCGGCGATCGAGCCTATGGGACGAAGTAGCGGCGTGCTTCATCTGAAATGAAAGGTTCTTTCTTTCGTAGGGGCGGGTCTTCGGCGGCTTGCGCCGCGGTGCCCGCCCGCCTATCCACGTACTGCGGCCAGACGGGCGGGCACAAGACCCGCCCCTACGCAAATCGCACCCGCGTCGTTTGTGGCCCGCCGGGCAGGCAGAGATAAAGCGCGCCACTAGCGCGCCGCCGCATTGGCCACTGGCGCGCGCGTGGCAGCATTGGCCACGGGGGCGCGCGTGGTCGTGGAATTTGCCGCCTGAATGGCACGATATGCGTCCGCGAGCCCGGCGCCGAATTGATCGTCGCGCCCCTTCGGTCCCAAATCCTTCGCGGTCGCCAGCAGGATCTTACGCACCGCCTGCGGTGTAAGACTTGGATTTCGATCGAGCAGGAGCGCCGCGATACCGCTCACATGCGCCGCCGCGACCGATGTCCCGGTCGTCATCTGGTAGGTCCGCGACGGTGCCGGCAAAAGAATATCGACACCTGGCGCGGCGACGGCGATGTGGCGGCCGCGGTTCGATTTGGGGAACAATTCATCGTTGGCGTCGGTCGCGGTCACGGCGATGACGTTGGGATCGGCGGCGGGATAGAGCGGTCCAGCGTTTGGTCCCGCATTGCCGGCGGCGGCGACCAGGACGACGCCTTTCTTGCTGGCGGCAGCAAGGCTGCGCGAAATCTCGGGATCGGGCGGCCCCGCAAAGCTCATATTGATGATGCGTGCTCCATATGACACCGACCAATCGATGGCCTTGAGGATGTTTATCGTTGTTCCCTCGTCTGTGCCGCCGTTGGCCGTAAAAGCGCGGATCGCCAGAATTCGCGCGGCGGGCGCGACGCCCGTGAGCCGCGCATGGGCGACGATGGCGCCGGCGGTCCCGGTTCCATGATACGCCGGCGGCTCGGAATGCTCGAAGGCGTCGAAGGTGCCCGCGATGAGGCCCGCGAGTTCCGGATGCGAAATGTCGATGCCGTTGTCGATGACGGCGACGAGAACACCTTCGCCGGTGGCGAGCCGATGGGCTTTTGGCAGGTTCAGTTTGGTCAGGGTGTATTGATCGGGAGTCGCGGAAGGTTGGCTCTGCTGGAGCGTGAAGCGGTAGTTCGGCTGCGCCATTGAGATCCCGCCGTCGGCCTCGAGCGCGCGAACCACGTCGCCGACCAAACGCTGGTCGCCAATCCGCCAACGATGAAGTGTGACGCCAGTCAACCCGATGGCCTGAGACTCAAGGCGAGTGAGGCGGTGCCGCTGCGCCAGTGCTTCGAGCGCCTGGGGTGAAAGATTGGACGGAAGACCAACCAATACCTCATTATTCACGAAGCGCCGCTCGCCGGCAGGTGGGACACGGCTCGGACCGCGTGCGGTCGCAAGCCGAGGGGCGGAGAGGGTCAATGGGTTGCCGGCGTTGCCCAATTGCCGTTCCAGGGTGTCGAGGGTGCCGTTGGTCGGAACGCCAGTACTCAACGGAGGCAGTGAGCGTTGAATGTCGGTCGTGGTGCTGCCTGTGGATATATCGGGCGGGCGGGGTATTGAACCAAAGCTAGGGCTGGCTGATCCGATACCGCCAATCCCGGAGCCTGGCGACCCCAGTCCACGAAGCTGCGCGTACGCATCCGTGGCACCAAACGTTGCCGCGAGCACCAAGGCGCTCGACGCCAGTCGGCGGCAATGATCGACGAATCGGAACATTGGAGGCCCCCCTCTTACGAGGCACACTATCGGAAAATGTGCCCAAACGTAATACCTCTACGGATCGCCGCAATCGGGTCAATTTTTTGGCAAACACGGGCCCATACCGGTTGTCGTCCTGGTGCAGGTCCTGTGAATTGGCTATTTCTTGATATTGTCCAGGGAGAGCGCACCCATGCATTCCGACGACTTCGAGCACGACCATCAGAAGACACGGGCGATCGACGAAGCGCTCAGCCGCATCGGTAAGCCCATCCCGGAGGCGCAGGCGAGGTACGTCGCGGCTCTGGAAGACTGCGAATGCAACGAGGGCATGTTCGCGCTGGCCGCGACGCGCCGACAGCTCTTCGGTGGCGCAGGGGTTGTGGCTGCGGTCGGAATGACCACGATGCTGCCGGGCCCCGCCATGGCCAAGGCGCCGCCCGGCGCCGGCGAATATCCTGTGCAGGCCGATTCCACCAAGGAACAGGGCCGCATGATGGGGGCGGACGGCGGCTATGGTTTGCGTTCACAGTTTGAAACTGATGTCCGCTGGGTCAATCCGACGAAAACCGCCGGGTTTTCGCCATTGCAGAATAGTTACGGCACCATCACGCCGTCCGGCCTGCACTACGAACGTCACCACGGCGGCATCCCGAATATCGACCCGGCCAGGCACGGCCTTGTGATTCATGGCATGGTCGATCGGCCGATGAGATACTCGCTTGCCGATCTCAGGCGTTTCCCAACTGTTTCGCGCACCTACTTCATGGAATGCTCCGGCACCACCGGAAGCGAGATCATGAAAGCGCGCGAACCGACCGCGCAGCGCACACACGGCCTGGTCTCCACATCGGAATGGACGGGCGTGCCGTTTTCTACGCTGCTCAAACAGACGGGGCTCAAGCCGGGTGCTGCCTGGGTGCTTGCCGAAGGAGCCGACGCCGCGGTGATGACCCGCAGCGTTCCGATCGACAAATGCTTGTCCGACGCATTGATTGTTTTCGCGCAGAATGGCGAGGCGATGCGCCCGGAGCAGGGCTATCCGATGCGGCTGTTCCTGCCCGGATGGGAAGGAAACATTTCGATCAAATGGCTGCGCCGGCTCGAGGTCAGCGATAAGCCTTTTTACACACGCGAAGAAACCGCGAAATATTCCGATCTCATCACCACGACCGGCAAGTCGCGCATCTTCACCTTCACGATGGAAGCGAAATCCGTAATCACCTTCCCGTCGGGTGAAATGAAACTGCCCGGGGCGGGTTTCTACGAGATCACCGGGCTCGCCTGGAGCGGTCGTGGCAAGATCGCGCGCGTCGAGGTTTCGACCGACGGCGGCAAAAGCTGGCACCTCGCGTCGTTGCAGGACCCGGTGTTGGCGATCAGCCAGACACGCTTCCACTTTCCGTGGATATGGGACGGCACGGCTGCCGTAATCCAGAGCCGGGCAACCGACGAAACCGGCTATTCACAGCCGACCCACCAGCAACTCATCGTCGAACGCGGGCCGCTTGAGAGCGGTTCGCTGTTCTATCACATGAATGCGGTCCAGAGCTGGGGCATTGCAGCCGACGGGAGCGTGAAGAATGTTCACCCGCTCGGTTGATCCCAAATACGGGGCGCTGCTTGCGGCCGCCGTCGCAGTGCTTGCGATGCCCAGTGTGGCACTTGCTGACGGCTATCCGGCCCAGTTTGAATTCGGCGCCCCGGCGAGCAACCAGGACATCGCGGCCGTCGCCATCGCGATTGCCCCCGACGGCAAGGGGTTGCCGGCCGGCAAGGGCGATCATGCCGCGGGCAAACGCGTCTACGAGGCCAAGTGCGGTGACTGCCATGGCGCCACTCTGCAAGGCGTTCCGGGGCTGCCGGACATGCCCGCGGGCGCAGCACTTCGCCTCATCGGAGGTCGTGGGACACTGACGACCGGGAACCCCGTGATGACGGTCGAAAGCTACTGGCCCTATGCCACGACGCTGTTCGACTACATCAGGCGCGCAATGCCGTTCCAGTCGCCGGGCTCGCTCAACGCGGATGAACTCTATGCCGTGTCGGCTTACATCCTGGCCGAGGGCAATGTCATCGACAAGACGATGGTGCTCGATGCCCAGACGTTGCCCCGCGTGCAGATGCCGAACCGTGATGGGTTCATTGCCGATCCGCGGCCGGAATTTTTCAGATAGCGATCGTTAGATGTCCCACCAATAAAACCCGTTGGCCGTGCCGGTGCCGGCTGGTGAGCGATAGCAAGGCACATAGTCGATCTCGTGCATGTCGGCATTCGTATCCTCGAGGAGACCAGCAAGCGAGATCCAGGACTTGAGTTCCGACGTTCCCGACTGAAGCTCCTTCAAGGGGATCGAGGTGAGAAAGTCCTTGTCCCGGCGTTTCAGTGCGGCGACGAATGCCCGATCGAACTCCTCGTCGATCACGAAATGGCTCATGCCGCCGGAAGCGAACACCGCCACGCGTTTGTCCTCATTCCACGAATCGATCGCCTTTCGCACGATCCGGCCGAATTGATAGGAGCGCCTGGCTGTCGGCTGGTTGGGCGGGAAAAACGTATTCTGGTAGATCGGCACATTGGGCACCACGCGATCGCGCATCACCTGGCGATAGATGTGGCCGAATGCGTGCGATGCGCCGTTGCGGGCATGCTTGGGCCATGCCTTGGAGGCCGCGACATCGAAATCGCTTTCCACGAGCGTCTTGATGATGTGCATTCCGAGCGCAGGCACGCCGCGATATTCCGTGTAATTCTGGGCCGCATGTCCATGCTCCGCCTCCGCGACACCCGGCGGTAGTTTCTTCTTGTCTTCGTCGGATTGCGGATAGCTCGGAATGGTCTCGCCGAAATAGACCATGAAGGCCGGACTGAGCTGGTCCGTCTCAAAGATTTCGTCCTGATCATTGCCGAGGATCACGGCGATCTCGGCGCGTGCGGCGTCCCACTTGTCTGCGAGCTTCTCCATGGCCGCATGGCAGCGCGAGTGATAGCTCTGTTGCATAGCCATCGATGACCGGGCGTCGAGCCCTTCGGAACGGCGCATTGCCACCAACTCGTCGAAACCGTAGAGACCGTCGCGGAATGGGTGCTTTCGCGTCTTGTCGGCCTTGACGCGAAGCTGCCACTGTTCGACGGTCGTGTGCAGCTGAGGACCGTGCGTAGTGGCCATCGCGAGAACGATTTTTGCCATGTTGATTCCTCCGAATTCCGCCGGCCTCACACCTTGAGTTTGAAAACACTGCGCGTGTTGCCGGCGAATATTTTTTCGCGGTTCTCCTGTGACAGCCATTCGAATTTTTCGATATGCGGCCGGATGTGATCCATGGTGTGTCCGGTATCCGGATCGATGGTCGACCCGACGCCGGGACATTCCGAGCCGAACAGGCAGCGGTCGGGCCCGACCGTCTTGATCAGGAGTTCGAGCGCCGGCGCCGTATAGAGCACGGTGTCGAAGTAGAGGAGCTTGAGCCGGTCGCGAAACCGGGTCGCGCCGCGCCCGCGCAGCGACGGCGCGTCAAACCTTCCGAGTTGATATGGGATTGCGCCGCCGCCGTGCGAAACGATGATCTTCAGGCTTGGAAAGTCCTTGAACACATCGGAGTTGAGAAGTCCAAGGATCGCGATCGTGCCCTCGTTGATCAGATGGACGGAATAGCTTGCGCGTTCGGAGCGGGAACTCGCGGTGTGGATGTGCGCCGGGATGTCGAGGGCGCAAAGTTTTTCGTAGAGCGGATACCAGTAGCGATCGCCGAGCGCGGGCGGTTCGACGCCGGAGTTTTCGTAAGGGTCGGGATTGAGCAGGCAGCCGACGAAGCCAAGCTGTGTCACGCAGCGCTCGAGTTCCGGCAGCGCGCGCTCGATCGGGTCGCCGGCGGCTTGCGGCAGGCTGGCGACCCCGAAGAAACGGTTCGGGTACATCTGCGTCTGCCGGTGGATGATGTTGTGGCATTCCTCGGCGAACCAATGGACGAGCTTGGCGGGCTTCTCGCTGTGCATGAGCTGGAACGGCCGCGGCGATATGAGCTGGACGTCGGTGCCGTGCTGGTTGAGCGCATCGAGATGACTCTTGGGCCCGATCTCCGCGGCATTGAGCGCGGAGCGCATCTCCTCGTCGGTAACCTTGACGCCGCCGCGGCCATGCGAGCCGCGCGAAGCCAGCAGTCCGGCCTTGTATGCCCACAGCTGCGCCGGCGCGCTGACGTGGCCATGGCAGTCGATGATCACAGGTCGTCCTCCGCTCGTGCTGGGTCGGTTCACGTTACGACAGCCGACAGGGGAAAGCGACGGTCAACAGGGTGATCGACGCAAGGCCAGAAAATGCGTACCCTCCAAGCGGTTCGGGGCTCACAGCGGGAACACCGGCTCATGGCGCATTCTTTGCTTTTGCGGCGAATTCTCGTGCGGCGTATTCTCGTGCGACGTTTTTTCATGCGGCCTTTTCCATTGTGGCGTTTCGCAATCGCGGCACTCGCCACCATTGCGACGTGCGTCAGCGTGTGCGACGGCGCGTTCGCGCAGGCCTATCCGAGTCGTGTCATTCGGATCGTCGTGCCGTTCGCACCCGGCGGGCAGCCGGACACGATGGCCCGCCTGTTCGCGCAACATCTTGCAACGACGGTCGGCGCCAATGTTATCGACAACCGGCCCGGCAACAACACGATCATCGGAGCCAAGGCTGCGGCCAGTGCCGCCCCTGATGGCCACACGCTTTTGTTCGCGACGTCGTCTTCGCTGGCAATAGCGCCCGCGCTCACCCGGAACGCCGGCTACGATCCGGTGAAGGATTTCGCACCGATCGTGGGGGTGTCGATGGCGCCGATGTACCTGACGGTCGGACCGTCCGTGCCGGCGAAATCGGTTGCCGACTTCATCGCCTTCGCCAAGGCCAATCCGGGAAAACTGAATTTCGCGGCGCCAAACGGCGGACCGCCGCATCTGGCCGGCGAGGCGTTCATGCGCGCGGCCGGCATCAATATCACGCCGGTCTTCTACCGCACCATGAACCAGGCCTTCACCGACATGCTCGCCGGCCAGATGGACATTATCTTCGATTCGCTGGCCGCATTGACGCCCTTGATCCGCGACGGCAAGATCCGGGCGCTGGTCTCCCTCGGCGTCAAACGCATGGCCGAACTACCCGACGTGCCGACGATGGCGGAGAGCGGGTTGCCGGACCTGCGGGTGATCACCTGGAACGGATTCGCGGCTCCCGCCGGCACGCCCGACGCGATCGTCAAGAAACTCAACGTTGCAGTCAACGAAGCTTTAGTGTCTCCAACCATCCGGGAGACTCTCACTACGTTTGGTGCCGAGCCGCTCGGCGGATCGCCGCGGGAATTCGCCGACTTCGTCTCCTCCGAATCGAAGAAATGGCCTGAAATCATTCGACTGTCGGGCGTGAGGATCGATTAGGACTCACCTTGTCTCGAACAAGTTCAGGTCTACGAACTTGCCCATCTGAAAATAGCCGAGCGACGATGGGTGAATCCCATCGCCGCAATTGTAGGTAACGCTCAGGAGGTCGGGATTGGCCGGGCTGCGCACCACGCGATCGAAATCGATGATGCCGTCAAAGGCGCCGCTTCCTCGAATCCAGGCGTTGACCTCGTTGCGTACTTTCGTTTTTGCGTCGTTCCAGCCCGTATTGTCGGCATCCGGCGCCCGGTTATGTCGCGGCACGATGGTGACGCCGATGACTTTCAAGCCGCGCGCCTTGACGCGCGCCACGATGTCCTTCGTGCCATTGATCACCTGTTCCGCGCTGGCTTCTCGGCGGATATCGTTGGTGCCCATGAACACGACGACGTGCGACACGCCCGCATGCGCCAGCACATCACGGTCGAGCCGCTCGGTGCCGGGTGTGCTGTCGGGCGGCGGCGTCACTTTTCGCGTCACGGTATTTCCACCGATGCCTTCGTTGACGATCGCGCGGCGGACCGGGTCTTGCAGGGCCAAGCGCTGTGCCACAACGTCCACCCAGCGATCGTGCCCGTCGATGGTTGTGCAGGTGCCGTCGGTAATGGAATCCCCGAAGGCGACAATTGCCGTCGTTGGCGCCGTTGTGCGAACATCAACGGCTTTCAGCCACGGCATCGTCGTGAACCGGCGCTTGAACGAGGATCCGGATTCCGACGCCGTCAAATCTCCCGCGCCATTGTCGGTGGCGAATGAGGTCACGAGCGCACCGTTATGTTGGCTGGCGGGCACGTCTGCACCCGGAATATGGACGCTCACCGCGATATCCTCTTGGGGCTCGACTTTCATAAGGATGGGATCGCTGGTCACGGAACCGCCCGCCGCGATCGTTACGGAGGACTGACCGGCGAATGTCACGGCCAGGAGAAGGCCCGGCGAAATGCTGGCGGGATTGTTGGCGGATTGGCGCGGCCCGGCCGATACTTTGCCGAACGTCACCGGCGCGGTGCCGAACGTGTTGTCAAATCGCAACCGGATGGCATCGCCAGGCGCGCTCACGCGTGCGATCAGCCGCAACGTCGCGTTGCTCACGCGGCTTTGGCCGAGGCCCTGCTGGGATGTTCCCCATGCGGTAATCCAGCCCGTTTGCGCGAACGCGGGGCAGGAACCTGTTGCCGCAAACATAGCCGCACCACTGCCGACAGCGATCGCAAACTTGAGTATCCGAAGCCGTTGCAAACCACGTCGCATTTGTTTCCTCCCGGATTTGTTCTCCACAGAGGCTACATCAGGCCGCCGGTTGTGCGGAAGGGGGTGGCATTGGACGCCCCAAACGTGCGAATTGTGGTCGAAATTCTGATGAGCATCGATTATTTAGAAGCCTGAAGGTCAACGGCAGATGAGCCAAGAGGTCCCATGAACATCCCCGTCCAACCACCCGCCACCCCGCCCTACGAACACACACCGCTCTTTCCTTTGGGGCAGGACCAGACGCCGTACCGCAAAATCTCGGCGACCGGCGTCACGGTGCGCGAGGCGTTGGGAAAAGAAATGCTGGTCGTTGAGCAAAGCGCTTTGCGCCAGCTCGCCGAGGCGGCCTTTACCGACATCAACCACCTGCTGCGACCGGGCCATCTCGCGCAGCTCCGCTCGATCCTGGACGACAAGGAAGCCTCTCCCAACGACAAGTTCGTGGCCTACGACTTCCTCAAGAACGCCAATATCGCGGCGGGCGGCGTCCTGCCGATGTGCCAGGACACCGGCACCGCCATCATCATGGGCAAGAAGGGCCAGCACGTCTTCACCGACGGCGACGACGAGGCAGCCCTCTCGGGAGGGGCGCGCGACGCCTACGTCAAGCGCAACCTGCGCTACTCTCAATTGGCGCCGCTGACCATGTTCGAGGAGACCAACACCAAATCGAACATGCCGGCGCAGGTCGAAATCTATGCCGACGGCGCGCGCGGCCATGAGCAGGCCTATAAGTTCCTGTTCATCGCCAAGGGGGGAGGTTCGGCCAACAAGTCGTTCCTGTATCAGGCAACGCCGTCGATCCTGACCCACGATCGCATGATCGCGTTCCTGAAGGAAAAGATTCTCACGCTCGGCACCGCGGCCTGCCCGCCCTACCATCTGGCGATCGTGATCGGCGGCACCTCGGCCGAACTCACCATGAAAACCGTGAAGCTTGCCTCGACGCGCTATTACGACAATCTGCCCACGAAGGGATCGGAAACCGGTCATGCGTTTCGCGACCTCGAAATGGAACAGGAGGTGCACAAGCTCACACAGTCGCTTGGCGTCGGCGCGCAATTCGGCGGCAAATATTTCTGTCACGACGTGCGTGTGATCCGCCTGCCGCGTCACGGCGCGTCGCTGCCCATTGGGTTGGGAGTGTCGTGCTCCGCCGATCGGCAGGCGCTCGGCAAGATCACGCGCGAGGGCGTTTTCCTCGAAGAGCTCGAGCACAATCCGGCGAAATATCTGCCCGACGTGTCGGCGGATGCGTTCGGTGGCGACGTGGTCGAGATCGACCTACGCAAGCCTATGCCTGAGATTTTGGCGCAGCTCACGAAGTATCCGATCAAGGCGCGGCTCTCGCTCACCGGGCCCATGATCGTGGCGCGCGATCTTGCGCACGCCAAATTGCGCGAGCGGCTGGAGGCCGGGCAGGGGCTGCCCGACTATTTCAAGAACCACCCGGTCTATTATGCGGGTCCCGCCAAGACCCCGACGGGCTATGCCTCCGGAGCGTTTGGCCCCACGACGGCGGGACGCATGGATTCCTTTGTGGCGGATTTCCAGGCGGCCGGCGGTTCGATGGTGATGCTGGCCAAGGGCAATCGATCGCCGGCCGTGCGCGAGGCTTGCAAGAAATACGGCGGCTTCTATCTCGCTTCGATCGGTGGTGCGGCCGCCAACCTCGCCGAGCATTGTATCAAGAAAGTAGAAACCATCGAATATCCCGAACTCGGCATGGAGGCGATCTGGCGGATCGAAGTTGAAAACTTTCCGGCCTTCATCGTCCTCGACGACAAGGGCAATGATTTTTTCAAGGAATTGAATTTGGGGTAGCGCTGCTTCAATCGCACCATGCGCATCCAGGAAGTCAACGCCGCCGGCTATCGATCGCTACGCGGGATAAGGTTCCCGGTCGGCGCGCTGACCGTATTCGTGGGCGCCGACGGGGTCGGCAAGACCAACCTCTACCGCGCGCTGCAGTTGCTGCAGGCTGCGGCGGCGGGAACGCTGGCGCGCGAACTTGCATCCGAAGGCGGCATGCAGTCGGCTTTGTGGGCGGGGCGTCGGACACCTGGCAAGCCTGTCCGCATCAAACTTGGCGTCGGCTTCGGCGGCGAACTTGATGCCGCGGACGCCAGCAAGTCCGACTATGGGGTCGAAGCCGGCCTCGTACCCCAATATGAAATCGAGGCCGGCCTGCCGATGATAACCGCGGCGGCCTTCATGCTGGAGCCGCAAATCAAAGAGGAGCGCCTGACATGGCATGACGGACGTCGCGCGGTCGCGTTGCTGGAGCGCAAAGGCCCGGCTGCCTTCGTGCGCAATGAAGACGGCAAGCGCGAGCCGCTTGGCATGAACCTTCTTTCCTCTGAAACCGCATTGGGGGTTTTTCAGGATCCGGGCCGCTGTCCGGAGATCAACAGTCTGCGCCGGGTCATGCTGGATTGGCGTTTCTATCACGACATGCGATCGGACCGAACGTCGCCCTTGCGTCAGCCTTGCCTCGCCGTCACCACGCCAACGCTGGCCTCCGACGCCTCCGATCTCGCGGCTGTTTTCGCCACGCTGGTATATATTCGTGAGGATAAGTCCGATCTCGACCGCATCATCGATGATGCATTTCCCGGTGCAACGCTCGTCGTGCCGCCGCCGGAACGCATGGCTTCCTTCGGTCTGGTGATGCCGGACTATCCAAAACGCGTATTCGAGGCGGGCGAATTGTCGGACGGGACGTTGCGCTATCTTGCGCTCGCCGGCGCCCTTTTCGGTTATCGCCTGCCGGCTTTCATCGCATTGAACGAGCCGGAGACGAGCCTGCATCCGGACCTGCTGGAGCCGCTCGCCCGTATGATCGTGCGGGCTTCCGAGCGCACGCAGATATGGGTCGTTACGCATTCGCAGCGGCTGGCC
>DATGVJ010000051.1:0-22455 GCA_035300505.1 Xanthobacteraceae bacterium | reverse complement strand
TTGCCGAGCATCCGCAAGATCGTGTCGGCCCGTTGCCGGATGAGGTCACGCAAAAGGTCGTCTATGTCGGTGCGGGAGAATGGCAGTCGGGAACCGCGATTTGCCACCAGAATCTGAACTTTCGATTTGAATTGGTCGAAGCGAGCAAGCTCCGTGCAAAGCCGCTCCTGGAAACAGGCGACCTTGGGGATGCGGTTGTTGCAGTTTTAACCGCTGACGGAACCAGCACCGATGTGATAAAAGCAATACTCGGTAAAATCATGCGGGCGCCGGCAAGCGAGCGCGCCGATGCTCTTGCGCAATTGGTTGCGCTTTCTCAGTTGCGCGGCATTCGCCCGCTGATCGAACAGGAGTACAACGCCATGTCAATCGTTGTCAGTGTTGAAGACAGCGCGATTCTTCGTCCGCCGATTGATCGCGCCTATGACTTGGGAAAGGCCGAGGGCAAGGCTGAGGGCAAGGCTGAGGGAAAGGCCGAAGGGCAGGCCCTGGGGCAGGCCTTGGTGGCAAAGTCGATCGAGACTATTTTGCACCAACGGTTTCCGGGACAAGTGCCGTCCGGTCTGGCAGACCGGCTATCGCACGTCGCTGCCGAAACTCTCGACGAAATCCTGCACAAGAGCTTGACTGCGGCCTCGGTCGCGGAGGCGCTCGGCCCTGATCAGCCTGCCAATGGATCGCGCCCAAAGGCCTGATACGGTTTCGGGCTCATGCTCAATTCACTCGATGATCTCGTTCGCAGTTTCCAAAATTGCCGGGCGGGATGAAGAGGCTGAGTAATTTTGCAGCACGCAGGTTGATGACAAATGCAAACTTGGTCCCAGCCGCGAGCTCGGGCAGTCGACGAGGCTCGTCTGAGGAGAGGGTATTGCGCCGCAACACTTTGCCACTGAATGCCACTGACTTCGTCAGCTGTGGGTCACATCGAGAAAAACTCAACGCGAGCAATTCTCGTCCGCAAGACCTCGGAAACCTAACGCGATATCGCAATGGGGCACATCTCAGATCGGGTCAGGGATCAACCCGCTTGGGTTTAGGACCACAGCAGAAATCCGATTGTGCGTGATTGAACGACAATAATATTCACGCCGCCTGCGTTTCCGGAAACTGCTCGGCATAGTGACACGCGACGAGCCGATCATCGAGCGGGCGCAGCGGCGGGCGCTCGGTGCGGCAGCGGTCCGTCACATAGGGGCACCGGGTTGAGAACACGCAGCCCTTGGGCGGATTTAGCGGCGAGGGAAGTTCGCCCTTCGGGACGAGCCGTTTGCGCGCTCGGCCCAAATTCGGATCGACGCCCGGATGAGCGCCGGGTGTCGCTGCCAGCAGCGCCTGCGTATAAGGGTGCAGCGGCCGCGCGAAAATGCGCTCCTTCGCCCCGTGTTCGACCGCGATGCCGAGGTACATGATCATCACGTCATGGGCAATGTAACGCACCACGCCGAGATCGTGCGAGATGAACAGGTAAGCGATGTCCATGTCGCGCTGGAGATCGACCAGCAGGTTGAGCACCTGCGCCTGCACCGACATGTCGAGCGCGGAGACCGGCTCGTCCGCCACGAGCAGCTTCGGCCGCAACATCAGGGCGCGCGCGATCGCGATGCGCTGGCGCTGGCCACCGGAGAACATGTGCGGATAGCGCCCCGATTGCTCCGGCCGCAAACCGACCTTGGCCATCATTTCGAGCGCGCGGGTGCGGCGCTCCGCTTGTCGCAGATCGGTATTGATGACCAGCGGCTCCTCCAGAATGGTGCCGATCCGCTTGCGCGGATTGAGCGAACCGTAAGGGTTCTGGAACACGATCTGAACGGTGCGACGCAATGATTTCACTGCACTCGCCGGAGGGTCGACCGCATCGACGCCATCGAGCATCAGCGTACCGGTGGTCGGCTTTTCGATCAGGGTGACCATGCGGGCCAGCGTCGACTTCCCGCAGCCTGACTCGCCGACCACCGCGAGGGTGCGGCCTGCAGCCAGCTCGAACGACACGCCGCCGACGGCGTGCAGAAGCGCCGGCGCGGTGAACCAGCCGCGCTTGACCTGATAGGTCTGTTTGAGGTCCTGCGCGACGACCAGCGCCGTCATGGCAGTGCCTCGCCTGCTTTCAGGGAGACCGCGCGCCTGTCGGCGGCGATGCATTCGTCGCGCGTCGGGTCACCGAGCGGATAGTGGCATCGGAGCAGGCCACCCATCCACGGCCGCAAGTCCGGGCGGACTTCATCGGTGAGCGGCGTCGCGTACGCGCAGCGCGGGCCAAACAGGCAGCCGCGCGGGCGGTCATAGGCGCCCGGCACCACGCCCGGAATGGTCGCGAGCCTCCCGCCATCGCTCGCTTCGGGGCGCGCCGCGAGCAGGGCTGCCGTATAGGGGTGCTGCGGCGCGGCGAACAGCGCCTCGGTCGGGCGCTCTTCCATGATCTGACCCGCGTACATCACGGCAACGCGCTCGGCCGTGTCCGAAACGACGCCCATATTGTGGGTGATCAGGATGAGCGCCATGCCGTGGTCGCGCTGGAGCGACAGCAACAGATCGAGGATTTGCGCCTGGATGGTCACGTCAAGCGCGGTGGTCGGCTCGTCGGCGATCAGGAGCTTCGGATTGCAGGCGATCGCCATCGCGATCATCACGCGTTGGTTCATGCCGCCCGACATCTGATGCGGATAGGCTGACAGCCGGCTTTCCGGCGCCGGAATGCCGACCTGCTCCATGAGTTCGATCGCGCGGCGCCGCGCCCTCTTGCGGTCCAACCCCAAGTGGATCTGCAGCGTCTCCATGATCTGGAAGCCAATGGTGAACGACGGATTGAGCGACGTCGTCGGCTCCTGGAAGATCATCGCGATGTCCTTGCCGGTCAGCGCGCGCCGCTCCGCGTCGGAAAGGCCCATGAGATCGCGTCCCTCGAACAACAGCTTGTCGGCCGTGACGCGGCCGGGGAACGGCACCAGTCCCATCACCGCCAGCATGCCGACACTCTTGCCGGAGCCCGACTCGCCGACGATGCCGAGGACTTCTCCCTTGTCGAGCGTCATGCTGACGCCGTCGACTGCGTGCAGCACGCCGCCAATTGATGAAACACGTGATGGAAACGTCACCGACAGGTTTTCGACTTCGAGCAGCGGCATGATGGTCAACGCTTGAGTTTGGGATCAAGGGCGTCGCGCAGCCCGTCGCCCAGCAGATTGAAAGCCAGCACCGTGACGAAAATCGCGATTCCGGGCAGCGTCACAACCCACCAGGCACGCAACACGAATTCGCGCGCGTCGGCCAGCATCGTGCCCCACTCGGGCAGAGGCGGCTGAGCGCCAAGGCCGAGAAAGCCCAGCGCCGCCGCATCGAGGATTGCGGTCGAGATGCCGAGCGTCGCTTGCACGATGAGCGGCGCGACGCAGTTCGGCAGCACTTCCTTGAACATGAGCCGCAGAGGCCCGGCGCCCGCGACCTTGGCGGCCGTGACGTAGTCCTTCGAGACCTCGGTAATCACTGCGGCGCGCACGATGCGCACGTAGTGCGGCAGCAAAACGATCGCGACCGCCAGCATCGCGTTCATCAGCCCGGGCCCGAGAATCGCGACGATGACGATTGCGAGCAGCAGGCTCGGAAGCGTCAGCGTTATGTCCATCAGCCGCATGATGGTGATGTCGGTGACGCCGCGGAAAAATCCCGCGACGAGTCCGAGGATCGTTCCGGCCGCGACCGATAGCGTTACGACCGCGATGCCGATCAACAGGGACAGCCGCGCCCCGTGGATCAGCCGGGATAGAATATCGCGGCCAATCGCATCGGTGCCAAGCGGAAAATTGAGCGAACCGCCCTCCTGCCAGAACGGCGGCTTGAGGAAGACCTGATTGTTGGTGAGGACGGGTGAGTGCGGTGCGATCAGGTCGGCGAACAGCGCCGACAGAATAAGGGCGACGATGACGAAAAGGCCCGCGACCGCGCCGGCATTGGCGGTGAAATCAGACCAGAACTCCGCAAGCGGATGCGGCGGCGTTCCGGTATGCGCTGCGGCCGTCGACGCTTCGAGAGCTTTGGAGGTCATCGTGTGTGCCGGATGCGCGGATTGATCAGCCCGTAGGCAACGTCGACCAGCAGATTCACGATCATCACGATCGCGCCGATCATCAGCGTGCCGCCCTGGAGTACGGGATAGTCGCGGCGATTGATCCCTTCGATCAGCCATTTTCCGACGCCGGGCCACGAGAAAATCGTTTCGGTAAGGATCGCGCCCGTGAAGAGCACCCCGACCTGCAAGCCGATCACGGTCACGACCGGGATCAGCGCGTTGCGCAGGGCATGGATCGCGATGACCCGGAAGGTCGGCAGGCCCTTCGCCCGCGCCGTGCGGATGTAATCCTCGCCCAGCACCTCGAGCATCGCGGAGCGCGTCATGCGCGCGATGACGGCAAGCGGCACGGTGCCGAGTACGATCATCGGCAAGATGAGATGCGAAAGCGCCGAGCGGAACGCGCCCCAGTCTCCGGCGATGATCGTATCGATCAGCAGGAATCCCGTCACGGGCTCGATGAAGTACTGCACGGCGATGCGGCCGGAGACCGGCGTCAGCCCGAGCTGCACCGAGAACAGCAGGATCAGCAGCAGGCCCCACCAGAAAATCGGCATCGAATAGCCTGTGAGCGCAACGCCCATCACGCCATGATCGAAGATCGAGTTGCGCCTTACCGCCGCAACGATGCCAGCCGGCAACCCAAAGCAGAGCGCGAAGAGCATAGCGCAGACTCCGAGCTCCACCGTCGCCGGGAACAGCGTGGTGAATTCCGAAATCACCGGCTCATGGGTGACGATGGAGCGTCCGAGGTCGCCGCGCACCAGCCGCGCCAGATAGTACCCGTACTGAACCAGCACCGGCTGGTCGAAGCCGTATTCCTTGCGCATTTGCTCGTGCCGGACCGGATCGATCCCGCGCTCGCCCGCCATCGTCTCGATCGGATCGCCCGGGATGAGACGGATAAGCACGAATACGAGCAGCGTGATCCCGATGAAGGTCGGAACCACGAGACTGACGCGCGTGAGAATGAACCGGAGCATTACTCTTTGATGTCGACGCCGTAGAAAATATGGCGGCCGAACGGCGAGAGCTTGAAGTCGATCACGTTTCTGCGCATCGGTTTCAACTGCACCGCATGCGCGATGGTGAACCAGGGCGCCTGCTCCTTAAAGATCACCTGCGCTTGCTCATAGAGCCTGGTGCGCTCGGCCTGATCCGACACCGTCTTCGCCTTCACGACGAGATCGTCGAACGGCTTGTGGCAGAACTTCGCGATGTTGGCGCCTGAGGCCGACTTCGCCGAGTCGCAGCCGAGGAGAGTGTGCAGGAAGTTGTCCGGATCGCCGTTGTCGCCGGTCCAGCCGAGCATGCCCATCTGATGCTCACCCTCCTGCAGGCGCTTGCGGTACTCGCCCCACTCGAACGACTTGATCGCGGCCTTCACGCCGATCTTGGCGAGGTCGGCCTGCATCAGCTCGGCGATGCGTCTGGCGTTCGGG
Organism: Xanthobacteraceae bacterium; assembly: GCA_035300505.1. GTDB lineage: Bacteria > Pseudomonadota > Alphaproteobacteria > Rhizobiales > Xanthobacteraceae > VAZQ01. Next base: position 16,950 of record DATGVJ010000051.1, on the reverse strand, counting down.
TTATAGGGGCGTTGCACCGGCATGGCCCACAGGTCCGTCTCCAGGCCGTTTGGGTAGCCGGCCTCGGCGAGCAGTTTCTTGGCTGCCGCCGGATCTAACGGATCGTCCTTCACGCTGTCATTATAGGACCACTGCGAGGGCGGGATCGGGTTCTTGGCCGCGACACCCGACGACAGATAGACCGCATCGATGATCGCCTTCTTGTCGATCGCCATGCTGATCGCCTTGCGGACGCGCACGTCGTCGAACGGCTTTTTCGTGGTCTGGAACGCCAGATAACCGACGTTGAGGCCCGCCTGCTCCATGATCTGCACGTTCGGGTCCTTCCTGATCGCATCGAGGTCAGCCGGATTTGGATACGGCATCACGTGACATTCGTTCTTCTGGAGTTTTGCCCAGCGAACGGACGCGTCCGGTGTGATCGAATAGATAAGATCGTCGATCTTGGCCTTGCCGCCCCAAAATGCGGGGAACGCCCTGTAGCGAATGACCGCGTCTTTCTGGTACTGCAGCAGATAGAACGGGCCAGTGCCGATCGGATCTTGATCGATCTTCTCGGGCGTGCGGGCCTTGAGCATCGCGTCGGCATATTCCTTCGACTGGATCGCGGCGAACGGCATCGCGAGGTCGGAGAGGAACGGCGCCTCGGGTTGATTGAGAGTAATCTTCACCGTGTAATCGTCGACCTTCTCGACCGACTTCAAGAGCTTCGGCATGCCCATGTCGGCGAAGTAGGAATGGTTCGAACTCGTCACCTTAAAGTACGGGTGCTCTTCCTTCCACTGTCGCTCGATCGAGAACAGGATGTCGTCAGCGTTGAAATCGCGGGTCGGCTTGAACGAGCGGGAGGTCGAGTGCCACTTGACGCCGCGGCGCAGGTTGAAGGTGTAGACCTTGCCGTCCTCCGAGATGGTCCATTTCTCGGCGAGGCCAGGCACCACCTTGGTCCCGCCGCGCTCGAACTCGACAATGCGGTTGTAGATCGGCTCAGCGCCGTCGAACGACGTGCCCGTCGTGTTGACGCCGGGGTAGAAGTTTTCCGGACTGCCTTCCGAGCAGAAAATCAGGGTTTTTGCCGAGGCCGCGGGGGCCGCAACCAGCGCGGACGCGCAAACGGCGGCGAGCAAGATCGACCGGTTCATGGTGGAACCTCCGTTGGTCCTTTGGCGCAATCGATACCGACCGCCAAAGACACTTGCAGCGAGCTTGCGATTGGCCAAGCCGGCTGTCAATGAACTCGAAAATGGCCGCGGTAACATATGGCCCAGTGCGTCCGCATGCTGTGATCGTTGTCGGCCCGTCGATCCTCAAGAATGTAGCTGAGGTGAAGCTGCTTTCCGCCCTTGACCCCGATGCCGGTGACTATATACGCGCTCGGTAGGTGGCAGAATAAGTTGTATCGACTTTCTGACACCGTCGTTCCAGACACTCCGGAGTCCGCATGGCGGTCTACGTCGATGCCGCAATTTGGAAGTGGTCGGGCCTGCGGTGGTGCCACTTGCTGGCCGACCACCCGGATGAATTGCATCGTTTTGCCGCGCGACTGGGGATCAAGCGCACATCGTTTCAGTGCCCGCCGAAAGCCTCGACACCGCACTATGACCTGACCGGATTTGAACGCAGGCGCGCAATTGCGCTGGGCGCCATCGCGTGCAGCCGCGAGGAAATCGTGGCGGTGCGCCGGCGCATCCGCGCGGACGCGACGTTTGGGGTTTGATCGCTGCCCCGATGTTGCCCCGAGTTTGCCTTCTGAAGAGCCTAATCCTGGGGCTTCCTCGCCCGACCAAGCCGGGGGGCGTCGGGGGGATCATTGTCAACAGATGCCGAGGGCGGTGCTTGACCCACACATGCTGCCTTGCCTGCGGCGGCAGCTTCCGTTAATTCCGAAGGGGGCGTTCGACAAACCTCCGTCGATTCACGGTAATTTCGGATTTAAAGGAAGCGAACCGCATGGCCAATGTGGTCGTCGTCGGCTCCCAATGGGGAGACGAAGGCAAGGGAAAGATCGTCGATTGGTTGTCGCAGCAAGCGGACGTCGTCGTTCGCTTCCAGGGTGGCCACAATGCCGGCCATACGCTGGTCATCGATGGCGTGACCTACAAATTGTCGCTGCTGCCTTCGGGCGTCGTGCGTCCCGGCAAGCTGTCGGTGATCGGCAACGGGGTCGTCCTCGACCCACATGCTTTGCTCGAGGAGATCGCGCGGCTCAAGGCGCAGGGGGTCACAGTGACGCCCAATAGCCTGCGCATTGCCGAAAACGTGACCTTGATTCTGCCCTTGCATCAGCAGCTCGATGTCGCGCGTGAATCCGCCAACGCGGCCAACCGCATCGGAACCACCGGGCGGGGCATCGGGCCCGCTTACGAGGACAAGGTGGGGCGGCGCGCCATCAGGCTGATGGATCTCGCCAATCTTCCGGCGCTCGACCGCAAGGTCGACCGGCTCCTGTCGCACCACAATGCGCTGCGCCGCGGGCTTGGTATGGAACAGATCTCGGCTGCCGCGGTCTGCTCTCACCTTAAGGACGTAGCTCCGCATGTCCTGCCTTACATGGATTCGGTGTGGTCGCTGCTCGACCAGAAGCGGCGCGAGGGCACGCGCATCCTGTTTGAAGGTGCGCAGGGCGCGCTCCTCGATATCGACCATGGGACTTATCCCTATGTGACGTCGTCCAATACGGTCGCGGCCCAGGCCGCCACCGGGTCAGGACTTGGGCCTTCCGCGATCGGCTATGTCCTCGGCATCTGCAAGGCCTACACGACCCGGGTGGGCGAGGGGCCGTTCCCGACCGAGCAGAAGAACGAGATCGGGCAGCTCCTGGGCACGCGCGGGCACGAATTCGGCACCGTCACGGGCCGCCCCCGGCGCTGTGGATGGTTTGATGCCGTCCTGGTGCGCCAAACAGTTCGTACCAGTGGGATCAATGGGTTGGCATTGACAAAACTGGACATTTTGGATGGGTTGGAAGAGATTAAAATTTGTGTCGGCTACCGCCTTGATGGGCGCGAACTCGACTATCTTCCCGGCGGCGAGCATGCTCAGGCGCGGGTCGAGCCCGTCTATGAGACCGCCGAGGGGTGGCAGGGAGCTACCGCCGGGGCGCGATCGTGGGCACAATTGCCGGCGCAGGCGATAAAATATGTGCGTAGAATTGAAGAATTGGTCGGGTGTCCGGTTGCCGTATTGTCGACCAGTCCGGAGCGCGAGGATACAATTCTTATGCACAACCCGTTTGAAAGCTAGGGGGCGTCAAACAGCATGCTGAAATTCGCGTGCTGACAGTGTAAGCTAGGAGCCATGGCCGACTATTACCCGCTGATAGCCCGGGCCGTCTCTGGTCTTGAAAAGAATACCGGTGACGCGCGCCGCTTGGTGTACGAACGATCGCGTACCGCGTTGGTCGCGCAATTGCGTAGCGTGACTCCGGCATTGAGTGAATCCGACGTGACCCGCGAACGGCTCGCGCTGGAGGAGGCTGTCCGCAAGGTAGAGGCTGAATGCGCCCGCCAAAGTTGGGGCGAGCAGTCCGGCCGCGCCGAGGCGCGCCTGGATGTGCGCCCTGAGCCGCCCAGCAATAAGGTTCGAGCCCCCGAGATGCCACGATGGGAAGACTCTTTGCTTCCCACATTTCAGGAAGGTCAGCGCCGAACTCCTCCGCCGTCAACTCCGCCACAGGTACGACCCGAGCCGACGGCTCGGCGGCAATCGATCCAGCCCCCGTCGCGGACCGCCAAGGCGCCGAATGGGATGTTTGGGGACGATCGCCAAGTCGACCGCCATGTCGACCCAATTCTTGACCGACCGGCGGGCGGTGCGTCACTTGGCGCACCTCCGGCATTGACCTCACCGCCACGCCATCCCTTGCGCGGGCGTCCCCCTGGCGAGCGAAACTCGCTACTTAATTCAGGGTTGAACGATTTCCGAAACGACGTTTCCAAAGCCGGCGATTTCGATGAAATGCCTGCCCCCCTTTCGAAAATGTCTCGCGAACTGTCGCGTGACCTGTCTCGCGAAGCGCCGCGCGAACCCTATGGCAATTCTTTGCCGGCAGTGCGGGACTTTGACCAGAACAGGCCGCCGTACGAGTCCCGCGGCGACGATGAAATGCTCCAGGACGTGCCGCCACCCGAGATGCTTGAGCCATCTTTCGGAATGGATGAGGCACGGCCCTTGTCGAATCGAAACCGCATGCCGCCGCGGGTGCGCGACGACGACAGGACGGATTTGGGTTCCGGCCGCTCCTACCGCGAATGGATCAAGGCCGCAGCAGCCTTGTTGATTGTTGTCGGGCTTGGTGGCGCGCTGGTCTGGCTTTGGCCCAGCATGGCGTCCCTCTACGGCTCAATGCGTGGGCCGGCAACGGTTGATGTCTCAAGCACCTCGGAAGCTCCTGTGACCGTGACCCGGCCCAAGATCTCGGACCGTTTTGAACCCGGCGGCGGAGTGCCGCAACAGAATGTGACGCTTACACCGGGGACTGCCCAAGGTGGATCGCAAGCGCAGCGGGTCGTGCTTTATGAAGAGGATCCCGCCGATCCGCAGGGCAAGCGATTTGTCGGTTCGGCCATCTGGCGCACGGAAACGATTTCGCCTGGGCCCGGCATGGCCCCTGAACTTGCGATCCGCGCCGATGTCGAAATTCCGGAACGAAAACTTACCATGACCTGGTCGCTTCGCCGCAATGCAGACCCCGGCTTGCCGGCGAGCCACACAGTCGAGATTACATTCCGACTGCCGGCGGATTTCGTTTCCGGCGGCGTATCGAATGTTCCTGGAATCCTTATGAAAGAGGCCGAGCAATCGCGCGGGGTGCCGCTGGCGGGGCTTGCGGTCAAAGTCACCAACGGGTTCTTTCTGATCGGCCTTTCTTCGGTCGACGCTGATAAGGAGCGCAACGTATCGCTTCTCAAGCAGCGCTCCTGGTTCGACATTCCGGTTGTTTACAACAACAACCGTCGTGCCATCCTGGCGCTTGAAAAGGGTTCGCCGGGCGAGCGTGCTTTCGCTGAAGCTTTTACGGCGTGGCGGCAATAGGGTGCATGGGCGTTAGGATAAGGATCATAGGATGGGTTGAGCCCATACGCGCGTTGCAGACGCGCGTAAACGCGCTGATGGCGAAACCCATCAACCACATCCCAAGCCTATCATTTTTGCGGCCCGTGGGGTTGATGGGTTTCGGTAAATCGCGTGAAGAACGCGCTTTACCTCTACCCATCCTACGATCCGCGCCGCTTAACCTAACGCCTATGAGGGCTTGCCGGGCGGCACGCTACCCAATAGGAAATTGCCGGCGCGCTAGCCGATTGGCTTGATCGGAACGCGTTGCCATGTCGCATGTTACCATGTCCCGTATTTCGATCGTTGTGAGGATTTCATGTACACGGATCTTGCGCTTTACATTGATGGAGATTGGAAAAGTGGCGGTGGCCGCAAGGGCGAGGATGTCCTCAACCCGGCGACCGGGAAGGTTTTGGGCCACTTGCCTCATGCATCCACAAGCGACCTCGACCAGGCGCTGCAGGCCGCGAGCAAGGGCTTGACTGTTTGGCGGGCGACCAGCGCCTATGACCGCGCCAAGGTGTTGCGCAAGGCCGCCGCCCTCGTGCGCGAGCGCGCGGACAACATCGCGCGCATGATGACGCTGGAGCAAGGCAAGGTGCTCGCCGAATCACGCGGCGAGGTGCTCGTCACCGCCGACATCATTGAATGGTTTGCCGAGGAAGGGCGCAGGTCCTATGGCCGCATCGTGCCGGGCCGCATCAAGGGCGTGCGCCAGCTTGTCGTGCAGGAGCCGGTTGGCGTCGTTGCGGCGTTCACGCCGTGGAATTTCCCGACACTCACGCCGGCGCGCAAAATTGGTGCGTCGCTCGCTGCCGGCTGCGCCATCATCCTCAAGGCTTCGGAAGAGACGCCGGGGAGTTGCGTCGAGCTGGTGCGCTGTTTCATCGAGGCCGGCCTGCCGGTGGGCGTGCTCAACCTCGTCTTCGGCGTACCGGCCGAGGTCTCCGAACATCTGTTGGCCTCGGACGTCGTGCGCAAGGTCTCCTTCACGGGCTCGGTGCCGGTCGGCAAGCATTTGGCGGTGCTGGCTGCCAAAGCCATGAAGCGCGCCACCATGGAACTCGGCGGCCATTCGCCGGTCGTGGTGTTTGCAGATGCGGATCCGGAAAAGACCGCCGACACGATAGCCGCATTCAAATATCGCAATGCCGGCCAGGTCTGCATTTCACCGACGCGCTTCTTTGTGCAGGAGCCGGTCTATGACCGTTTCCTCAAGCGCTTCACGGAATTCGCCAACGGCATCAAGCTGGGCGACGGTCTGGAGAGCGGCGTCACCATGGGACCGCTGGCCAATGCGCGCCGGCTCGACGCCATGGAGGCGATTGTTAACGACTCCAAGAGCCGTGGAGCAACGATCGTTACTGGTGGCAAGCGGCGCGGCAACCAGGGTTATTTTTTCGAGCCGACGGTCGTCACCAATATTCCGGATGATTCCAAACTTATGACGGAAGAGCCGTTTGGGCCGATTGCTCCGGTTGTCGCGTTCAAGACCTTCGACGAGGTGGTGGCACGCGCCAATTCGCTCAAATTCGGCCTTGCGGCTTACGCCTTTACATCCTCGACGCAGACCGCCAATGCGCTTGGCGATGTGCTCGATGCCGGCATGGTCGGTGTCAACAGCGTGGCGATATCGACACCCGAGACGCCCTTCGGCGGCGTCAAGGATTCAGGCTATGGCCACGAAGGCGGCATGGAAGGGCTGGAAGCCTATATGGTGCGGAAGTTCATTTCGCAGGGTTAACCCCCAATTTATTTTGGCGATTTTATTTCGCTCGTTCCGATAAGCCCTTGATCGAACGAGCCTTCCTGTATGAAACCAGGGCGCCGAGACAGAATACGAACTTCGGAACCTTTGAGTAAGATTTTTTTACCGAGGCGGAACCTTTGACCGCCGGGCGCGTTTGCTTCAGTTGGGAGGCACCGGGGAGGAGCGGTTGCATTTCGCGCCATGGTTAACTGTGGCATCTATTTTCGTCGATAGGCCCGTGACTCGGGCATCGGCGATTTTTGTGTTTGTGCATCAAGTATCGTTCCGTTTCGGCTTTATCCCGCAATATCCCCCCAGTTCTCCACTCTCGAACAGACGAAGGGTTTGTTCACCATGACTGAAACGGGCTATTCGCGTTCCGCCAAGAAGAAGTCTGCCCGCACGACAGGAAACGGCAAATCTTTGGATGCCGCCATTTCGGCCAGTTACAGTGCCGACGCATTCAACAAACGCCTTCTCGCAGCAATGGTTTCATTTCGCGATGGCGATTTTTCCGTTCGATTGCCCTCGGATTGGCCGGGTATCGAGGGCCAAATCGCAGCAGCCTTCAACCACGCTCTGTCGCATGAGCATGTTATTTCGCGCGAGGCCGGCCGCCTGAGCAGGGTCGTAGGCAAAGAGGGCCGGCTACAGCAGCGCATGTCGCTGCCCGGCGCGGTCGGAGGATGGGCCGCTAAGGTCGACTCGCTCAATACGCTTCTTGATGATCTGGTGAGGCCGACGACCGAGATATCGCGGACAATCGGTGCCGTGGCCAAGGGTGATCTTGGCCAGTCCATGGAGCTGGAGGTCGACGGCCGGCCGCTCAAGGGAGAATTTTTACGCTCGGCAAAGCTCGTCAACACAATGATCGAACAGCTTTCCGTCTTTACATCCGAGGTCACCCGTGTGGCGCGCGAGGTGGGAACGGAAGGAAAACTTGGCGGCCAAGCACAGGTGAAAGGCGTGTCGGGCGTCTGGAGAGAGTTGACCGAGTCGGTCAACCAGATGGCCGGCAACCTCACCGCGCAGGTTCGCAATATCGCCGATGTGACCATTGCGGTCGCGAACGGCGATCTTTCCAAGAAGATCACCGTCGACGTGCGCGGCGAGATCCTGCAGCTCAAAGAAGCGATCAACACGATGGTGGATCAGCTTCGGTCATTTGCTTCGGAAGTCACCCGCGTGGCGCGGGAAGTAGGAACCGACGGGCGCCTTGGCGGCCAGGCGGTCGTGCCAGGCGTGGCCGGTACCTGGAAGGATCTCACCGACTCCGTGAATGCCATGGCGACGAACCTGACCGCGCAGGTTCGCAACATCGCGCAGGTGACGACCGCAGTCGCACGCGGTGATCTTTCGCGCAAGATCACGGTCGACGTGAAAGGCGAAATCCTTGAACTGAAAGAAACCTTCAATACCATGGTGGATCAGCTCAACAGCTTCTCCTCCGAAGTCACGCGCGTTGCACGCGAGGTCGGCACGGAGGGAAAGCTCGGCGGTCAGGCGGCGGTTCCGGGCGTGGCTGGAACGTGGAAAGACCTCACCGACAGCGTCAACTTCATGGCTTCCAATCTGACCGGCCAGGTGCGTAATATCGCGGAGGTCACGACTGCGGTTGCGCAAGGCGATCTGTCACGCAAGATCACCGTCGACGTGAAGGGCGAAATTCTTGCATTGAAGAACACCATCAATACGATGGTCGATCAGCTTAATGGTTTCGCCTCCGAAGTGACCCGCGTGGCCCGCGAAGTCGGCACAGAGGGCAAACTTGGCGGGCAAGCCGAGGTGCCCGGCGTGGCCGGCACGTGGAAGGATTTGACCGACAATGTGAACTTCATGGCGTCAAACCTCACCGGCCAGGTTCGCAATATTGCGGAAGTGACGACGGCGGTGGCCAATGGCGACTTGTCCAAAAAGATCACGGTCGACGTGCGCGGCGAAATTCTGGAACTGAAGAACACCATCAATACGATGGTCGATCAGCTCAACGGATTTGCGGCGGAAGTGACCCGTGTTGCCCGCGAGGTCGGCACTGAAGGAAAGCTCGGCGGCCAGGCTCTTGTACCGGGCGTTGCCGGTACCTGGAAGGACCTCACCGACAGTGTGAACTCGATGGCCTCCAACCTCACCGGGCAGGTTCGCAATATTGCAGACGTGGCAACCGCCGTGGCCAAGGGCGACCTTTCGAGAAAGATCACCGTCGATGTGAAGGGCGAGATTCTAGAGTTGAAAAACACGCTCAACACGATGGTCGATCAGCTCAACTCATTTGCCGGAGAGGTCAGCCGGGTGGCCCGCGAGGTCGGCACCGAAGGCGAGCTTGGCGGCCAGGCGGAAGTCCCAGGCGTAGCTGGAACGTGGAAGGATCTCACCGACAATGTGAACTCGATGGCCAACAACCTTACCAGCCAGGTCCGTAACATTGCAGAGGTGGCCACCGCGATCGCGCAGGGCGACTTGTCGTCGAAAATCACGGTTGAGGTGAAGGGAGAAATCCTGGCGCTCAAGAACACCATCAACACGATGGTCGATCAGCTCAATAGCTTTGCCTCCGAAGTGACACGAGTCGCGCGCGAAGTCGGCACAGAAGGGCGGCTCGGTGTGCGTGCCGCAGTTCCGGGCGTTGCGGGAACATGGAAGGATCTCACCGATTCCGTCAACACGATGGGTGGAAACCTTACCGCGCAAGTCCGCAACATTGCCGAGGTTACCACGGCCGTTGCGCGCGGCGATCTCAACCGCAAGATTACGGTGGACGTGAAGGGCGAAATCCTGGAGTTGAAGAACACCATCAACACGATGGTGGATCAGCTCAATGCCTTTGCGGGAGAAGTGAGCCGCGTTGCGCGCGAGGTCGGTACCGAAGGCAAACTCGGAGGCCAGGCTCTGGTTCCTGGCGTCGCCGGCACCTGGAAAGACCTTACCGACAACGTGAACTCGATGGCCGACAACCTGACGGGCCAGGTCCGCAACATTGCCGATGTCACCATCGCGGTTGCAAATGGTGATCTTTCCAAAAAAATCACAGTCGACGTGCGCGGCGAAATCCTCCAGCTCAAGGAAACCATCAATACGATGGTTGATCAGCTTCGCGCATTCGCTTCGGAAGTCACGCGCGTGGCGCGTGAGGTAGGAACTGAGGGCAGGCTTGGTGTGCAGGCTGTGGTTCCAGGTGTTGCGGGAACCTGGAAGGACCTGACCGACTCCGTGAACACCATGGGCGGCAACCTGACCGCACAGGTTCGTAACATCGCTGAAGTGACGACGGCCGTCGCGCGCGGCGATCTCAATCGAAAAATCACGGTCGACGTGCAAGGCGAAATCCTGGAGTTGAAAAACACGATTAATACGATGGTGGATCAGCTCAATGCTTTCGCCGGCGAAGTGAGCCGCGTGGCTCGCGAAGTGGGCACTGAAGGCAAGCTTGGCGGGCAGGCCAAAGTGGCTGGCGTGGGGGGGACCTGGAAGGACCTCACCGACAATGTGAATTTCATGGCATCGAACTTGACCGAACAGGTCCGTGGAATTGTGAAGGTCGTGACCGCGGTGGCGAATGGCAACTTGAACCAACGCCTCACCGTTCAGGCGAAGGGCGAAGTTGCCGCACTCGCCGATACAATCAACAACATGACCGACACGCTTGCGACCTTCGCCGACCAGGTGACAAACGTCGCCCGTGAAGTGGGTGTCGAAGGCCGCCTCGGTGGACAGGCGAACGTCCCAGGCGCGTCGGGTACCTGGAAGGATCTCACCGGCAACGTAAACCTCCTGGCCGCGAACCTGACCAGTCAGGTTCGCGCCATCGCCGAAGTTGCGACTGCAGTGACCAAGGGCGACCTGACGCGTTCAATTCAGGTTGAAACGCGCGGCGAGGTCGCAGAGCTTAAAGACAACATCAATACGATGATCTCCAACCTGCGCGAAACCACAGAGCGGAATCGGGAACAGGACTGGCTCAAGACCAACCTCGCGCGGTTTACCGGCATGTTGCAGGACCAACGCGAGTTGCGAACCGTCGCGCAGATGCTGTTGAGCGAACTGAGTCCACTCGTGAAAGCCTATCAGGGCACCATTTACCATCTCGCAGGCAACCGGGAAGATCCTCAACTGCGTCTTCTTTCGAGCTACGCCGATAAGGGGGGGCCGAGCGAAACCATCAGACCAGGCCAGGGTCTCGTGGGACAATGCGCGGTCGAAAAGAGGCGCATCCTTCTCAATGATGTTCCCCCGCAATTCTTCAATGTCTCATCCAGCCTCGGCGAAGCGCGAAGTGTCAGCATTGTTGTGCTGCCGGTATTGTTCGAGGGACAAACGAAAGCCGTCATCGAACTGGCGACCGTGCAACGCTTCACTGACATCAATCTGGCCTTTCTCGATCAACTGACAGTCAGCATCGGCGTCGTCTTCAATACCATCGAGGCGACGATGCGAACGGAAAACCTTCTGGAACAGTCACAACAGCTGACCGTGCAGTTGCAATCGCGCCAGAGCGAGCTTCAACAAACGAACGAAGAATTGGGCATGAAGGCCAGACTACTGGCTGAGCAGAATGCCGAAGTTGAGCGTAAGAACACGGAAGTCGAGCAGGCACGGCACGCCCTTGAGGAACAAGCGGCTGAATTGGCGCTTACGTCGAAGTACAAATCCGAATTCCTCGCCAATATGTCACATGAGCTGCGAACACCGCTCAATTCCATCCTTATTTTGAGCCAGCAGCTCGCAGAAAACAGTTCTGGATCCTTGTCTGACCGGCAGGTCGAATTCTCCCGGAACATCAACTCTTCGGGCTCGGACTTGCTTAATCTCATCAACGATATCCTGGATCTGTCCAAGATCGAGTCGGGCACGGTTACGGTCGAAATTGAAGACCTTCCGTTTATTGGTCTGCGAGAAACCATCAATCGGACATTCCGGCATGTCGCAGATGCAAAGAACTTGCCGTTCAATGTGGAATTTGCGAATGCACTGCCGCGGCACATCGAGAGCGATCCGAAACGTCTTCAGCAGATCCTCAAGAACCTGCTTTCGAATGCAGTGAAGTTTACGGCTCGCGGTCATGTCACGTTAAGGGTTGATCTGGCGAGCAGCGGATGGAGCCCCGATCACCCTATCCTCAGCAAAACCCCGCAGGTCGTTGCATTCACTGTGGAAGATACGGGTATCGGCATCGCTCCAGACAAGCAGAAACTCATATTTGAGGCCTTCCAGCAGGCGGACGCCGGAACGTCGCGGAAATACGGTGGAACTGGCCTCGGGCTTGCAATCAGCCGTGAACTGGCCTTCCTGTTGAACGGCGAGATCAAGCTCAGCAGCGTACTAGGTGAAGGCAGCATCTTTACACTCTATCTGCCGCTCTACTATTCCGGGACTGACAATCTGCGGACTGATCTTCCAGCGTCAAAATCCGGCTACACGGCGCGAAAACGGGAGCTGGTCATCCTACCCCCAGCCCGCGAAGAATGGATCGAAGACGATCGTGACCAGATTGTTGATGGCGATTCCGTGCTGCTGATCATCGAAGACGATCCACACTACGCCCGCATCCTGCTCGACCTCGCACGCGATAAGGGTTTCAAGGGAATCGTAGGGTTGAAAGGATCCATGGGTCTTTCGCTTGCTCGACAATTTCGTCCCACGGCTATCTCGCTGGATATATTCCTTCCCGACATGCTCGGCTGGACCGTTTTGAACCAACTCAAGCTCGATCCCCGAACGCGTCACATTCCGGTGCAGATCATTACTCTGGAGGAAGAGCGTCAGCACGGCCTTTCCCACGGCGCCTTCGCATATCTTGTCAAGGAGCCAACGACACAAGGGCTGGTGGCGGCCTTCGATCGCATAAAGGAATTCACGACATCGCGCACCAGGCGGCTGCTGATCGTCGAAGATAACGATATCGAACGTCAATCCATGGTCGGGATGCTCGACCACCAGGATATCGAAATCGTGGCCGCGCCGACGGGGACGCAAGCGTTGCAGCTCATGGGCGATCAGCGCTTCGATTGCATCGTCCTCGACCTGCGGCTGCCGGACATGACCGGTTTCGAGTTGCTCGAGAAGATGCGCACCAACCCGGCCTTTGCCGAAATGCCTGTCGTCGTCTTTACCGGCAAGGACCTGGACAGCAACGAAGAGGCCCGCCTGAAGACTTTTGCAAAAAGCGTCATTCTCAAAGACGTCCAGTCGCCCGAACGTCTCCTGGACGAAACATCTTTGTTCTTGCATCGGGTCGTCACCGACCTTCCTGCTGAAAAGCAGGCGATGTTGCAGCGCATCCATGGGTCCAACCAGATTCTGGCCGGGCGCAAGGCGCTGGTGGTGGACGACGATGCGCGCAACATCTTCGCTTTGACGTCCCTGCTTGAAGACCACGAGATGGAAGTTGTCAGCGCAACCAATGGCCGCAGCGCCATCGAAATCGTGAAACGTTCCCATGATTTGAGCATCGTAATCATGGACATTATGATGCCTGACATGGATGGCTATGAGACGATGCGGCAAATCAGACAGGATCCGCGGTTCCGGATGCTCCCCATCTTGGCGCTTACGGCGAAGGCCATGCAGGGAGATCGGGAAAAGTGCCTTGACGCGGGTGCCAGCGACTACATTTCCAAGCCGGTGAACACGGATCAACTTCTATCCTTGATGCGTGTCTGGCTGTTTCGATGATCATAATGTCGGATAGGCAGGGCGTCGAAGGGGGAATGGCTCGATGACCCGAACGACTTACGATATCATGCCTCCAACCGGCACAGTAAGAACTCATGCCGGGTTTGCAGGTGCCGGAATTGCCCCAACGGGTGCGCCTTCCGCTGAGGATTTGTCGGTTGCGAGCGAAACCTTGGGTAAGCTGTCGGATTTGGTCAATAGCGCTCCAATCAATATCCTGATCGTCGATGACGAACCAAAGAATCTCACGGTACTCGAGACAGTTCTCGCCGATCCGAGCTACCGGCTGGTTCGTGCGGAATCCGCCGAACAGGCGCTGCTTGCGTTACTCGTCGATGATTTTGCTCTCCTTATCCTCGATATTCGAATGCCAGCCACGACCGGGTTTGAACTGGCCCAGACCATCAAGGCGCGCAAGAAAAATGCAAACGTGCCGATCATTTTCCTCACAGCCTACTACAACGAGGATCAGCATATCATTGAGGGCTACGGCGCTGGAGCAGTGGATTATCTGCACAAGCCTGTTAACGTCCCAGTCTTACGGTCAAAGGTTGGCGTATTTGCCGAACTTTATCGAAAACAGCGTCATCTCGAAGCGGTCAATCGGGCCTTGCTTGCAGAAGTAGGCGCGCGCGGTCGGGTTGAAGAAGAGCTGCGTCTGCTCAATAATACGCTTGAAGCACGGGTGCACGAGCGTACCGAACATATTCGCCATCTTATGAACGAGGTGGATCACCGCTCGAAAAACCTTTTGGCTCTTGTGCAGGCGATTGCACGTCAGACGGCTGCTGCAGTTCCTGATGATTTTGTATCCCGTTTTTCAGAGCGCCTGCAGGCACTGGCCGCGAGCCACGATCTTTTGGTCAAGTCGCGGTGGCAGGGAGTGGAATTGGCCGAACTGTTGCGCGCGCAGCTAGCCCATCTGGCGGATGTTGTCGGGCCGAGATTGGTGGTCGAGGGCGAGCCACTCCGAATATCCAGTTCGGCCGCGCAAACCATTGGCATGGCGATCCATGAACTGGCCACCAATGCGGTAAAATATGGAGCTCTCTCGAACGCGCAAGGCCGCGTAGAGCTGCGCTGGCAAGTTGAACATCAGCCGCCGCCCGATCAATTCGTAATGAGCTGGATCGAGTTTGACGGACCGGAAGTTGTAATGCCTATTCGTCGTGGTTTCGGTTCGACGGTATTGAAGACAATTGCCAAGCTAAGTTTGGAAGGCCATGTCGAACTTGAATTCGTTCAAACCGGAGTCAACTGGCGGCTGACGTGCCCATTCTCGAAGGTGCTGGACGCAGAGAAGGCACATGACGATTTTGAGCAGTTCAGATAATCATCAATAGAGGGACGTCATGAGTATCCGAGTTCTCGTAGTCGACGATGAAGCCTTGATAGCACTCGATGTCGCGCAGCAATTGGCTGACGCGGGATATGAGATTATCGGACCCGCAACAACGGTGGCGGGGGCGCTTGAACTTTTGAAGAAGCAAGGGTGCGATGCGGCCGTTCTCGACGCGCGCCTTGGTGATGAGACCTCGGAGGTGATCGCGCAAGAACTGCAAGTGATCGGCAAGCCATTCGTGGTTTTGTCCGGCTATTCGAGCGAACACCTTACGTCCACGTTCGGAAATGCTCCATTGCTGTCAAAGCCGCCGCGCGGGAAATCGCTTCTCGCCGCCTTAAAGGAGTGCCTGAAGAGTTCGCGATCTATGCCGGCATAAAAAGAACTTTGACCGTAGGAACTGCACGCGCCGCGGCTGCAATTTCTTGTCGGCTCTTGTGTTCGTCAAATCCAATCTGTTCGACGGTGAGGCGCACCGCCGTTGCGCAAAAAAAACGCAAGTCGTGTCAACACGACTTGCGGTGAACGAGGAGGGCGATTGCGGGTTCACAAGATAGGTTTCGCCGGAAACTCAAGACGCACGTAAATGCGCTAGGCGAAACCTGTCGGTGGCGATCACTCCGTCGGTTCTACCTTGACGATCGAGGCGCCGAGGTTGTTGCCGATCCAGAGAACCGGGCGTCCGCTGGTCTCGTCGACGAACACGCGCCGGATATTGGACATGCGCGGCAACAGATATTCGGTAATTTCCTCGGTCTTGGTGTCGAGCCGCGACACGTAGTCGTTCGACATGGAGCCGGTCCACACAACATCTCCGCTCTTCGTGGGCGCGACGTCGTACGGATTGCCCCAGGCATTCGGCAGCCGATATTCCTTCATGCGTTCGGTTGCGGGATCGAACATGCCGATCGAATTGGCGGCATATTCGGCGAACCATAAGCGGCCCTGGTCATCAAGCCGTCCACGGCGCGGGCGCGTGCGTTGGTTGGGTGTCGACCAAATCTTGACCTCACCCGTTTTGGCGTCGCGCCGGCCGATGCTGTTGCCGCCGAACTCCATCATATAGACGTTGTTGTTCTTGTCGGTCGGCAATCCGTAGCCGCTGATCTGGCGGTCGGCGACCTTGGAGACACCGAGATTTTCCCATTTGCCGGTCGTGGCGTCGAGCCGGTAGAGATTGCGCGTCGCCGTGTCGGTCATCCAGATCTTGTTGTCGACGTTCATGTGGGTGGGCGTCACCATGTTTGTTTGCGTGGTGATGTCCAGCCATTCCACGTTGAGCGGATAGGCCGTGACCTCTTTGGTCTTGCGATTGATCTTGACCGCACCGCCCTGATAGGAGAGACCGACCCAGAGATTGTCGCCTTGTGGCTCCGGCTCGATGTTAAGCGAACCCTTCGGCTGATCGGCCCGCAACAGCGGGATCGCATGATCGACGACCTTGCCGGTCTTGGGGTCGAGTTCGCCGACGAACTGGGCGCCGAAATCGGTGTACCAGGCGTGCCCGTCCGCATCGAGGATCACGTCATGCGGGAGAGCTTCCTTGCGCGGCAGATCCCATTCGGTGATGACCACCTTGGTGGCCTTGCCCTTCGGCCGCGGCAGGATCTTGATTTCGTATTCCATGCCGCCCGGGTTGGCGAGGCTGATCTTTTCAAGATATTCGGAGGCCTGCTTCATCATATTGGCGGCAACGCGCGGCCGTTCGCTGCGCAAGCCGCCCTGGACGATGAGCTGCGGGTGAATGGGCGTGCTTTCCGGCGCATAGCGGCCCATGCGGGTGAACACCTGTTCCCATTCGGCCGCATCATGCGTTGCGTTGAAGATGCGCTGGAGCGTATGGCAGCCCTGACAGTCGAGCAGGAAGCCCTTGAACTGGTCGGTGCCGGGTGCGCTGAGCATCAACTCGCCATTGGAGAGTTGCGGCACGATGTTGCGCACCTTGGCAAGCTTGACCTCGGCGGTCGCGCTGCCGGAGCTGACGTCGACGGTTTTCGGGCCGACGAGGTTGTAGCCGATCGCGCGGATCGTGACGTTGTATTTGCCCGCCTCGAGCTTGCCGGCCGGGAAGCTGAACTGCCCCTTGTCGTTTGAGACGACCGTCGTGGTGACGGTCGAACCTTCCTTCTTG
>DATGVJ010000050.1:0-2140 GCA_035300505.1 Xanthobacteraceae bacterium | reverse complement strand
GTGCCGACATTCTGCGAGATAGCCATCGCCGAGACGCGGGTGCGGGTCTGGAAGAGTTCGGGGTAAAAGCTCGGGAAAGTGGCATTATAGCCTTGGTAGACGACGCCCCACATGAGCAGCGACATGACGATCGCCAGCGGTACGCTATGGATGCTGATCGCGTAGAGGTAGCCGAACGCGAGCAGCCCCGAACCGAGCGCACCGACGATGATCGGAGGCCTGCGGCCGATCTTGTCGGACAGGTTGCCGACATAGGGAATGACGAGCACCGCCAGGATATTGCCCAGAACCGGAATCCAAAGGTAAACGTCTTTTGGGAAGCCGATGCCATACGCAGCCTGGACCGCGTAGGCTGCACCGAATATCGAGGCGACCACCGGGATGACATTCATCAGGGCCATGCAGACGACTCGCAACATGTCCCTCCAGCTAAGCTGGAAAGCTTGGATAATTGGCGCCTTTGGAACCTCGCCGTGCTCACTCTCTTCGGCGAATGCCGGAGTCTCGTCGACGTTGCGGCGAATGATGTAGCCCGCAATGATGACGAAGAAGCTGAGCAGGAAGGGAATTCGCCAACCCCAGGTGTTGAACGCTTCCTCAGGCATGTAATGCGCGAGCGGCAGGAAAATCGCCGCGGCGAGGATCTGCCCGGCCTGCACGCCCTGGAGGGTGAAGCTGGCGTAGAAGCCGCGCCGCCCAAACGGAGCATGCTCGAGAATCATCGAACTGGCGCCGGATATTTCGCCGGCGACAGCGAAGCCCTGTATGAGCCTCAGTATCACGAGAAGCACTGGAGCGAGCACGCCGACCTGCTGATATGTTGGCAGAAGCCCGACGGCCATCGTTGAAAACCCCATGAGGAACATGCACACGATCAGCACGGTCTTTCGACCATGCGTGTCGCCCCAATGTCCAAGAACAAAGGCTCCAATGGGCCGAGCAACATAACCGACGCCGTAGGTCGCGAGTGACGCGACGATGGCGGTCGTGGGATTGTCCGATGGAAAGAAGATCTGCGGAAAAATCAGAGATGCCGCCGTCGCGTAGATGAAGAAGTCGTAATACTCCAGCGCCGAGCCGATCCAACCGCTTGCAGCAGCCTTTTTGGACTGACTCATGCCGTGAGGTTCGTCATATGTGGCGTTTGCCATCTCCGTCCCCTCCGAAATTGCTTTGATCGCGTCCCGTCGACGGGCTTCTTTGGACTGTGTTGATCGCTTTTGTCGTGCGTCTCGTTCTAGATTCCGGTTCAGTATTGGTGGATGTGCATCATTCCACCATCGACCTGAATTGCGGTGCCAGTTGTGAAGGGAAGTTCACCCGCGGCCATGGCCGCGACCGCGCGTCCGACATCCTCGGACCTGCACCGGCGGTTGATGGAGTAAATCCCTCCACAAGCAGCATGTCAAAACGCGATTGAGCCACATCGGTCATCGGCGGGTGAATCAGACCGGGCCGGAACCTCGTATATGGCGATACCGTTCGGCGCTAGGCGAATGCCAAACAGCTTAGCCGTCTGGCGACCGTCGCTTTGGACATCGCATACTCCTCCGCGCTCCGGGGCTGCGATGACAGCATTCGAGGAGGATATGAACACGACCGAACGCGCGCTTTCGGGAAAGTCGGCCTCGGCCGCGAGCATCTTCTTGCAGACCGCCTGGCTAGGAAGAACGCACCGCGCGCATTCACGGCGAAGTTCAGGAACAGGTCGCCCGGTGACTTTGCAGTAGGCCAGCATTATTGACCAAACACTCGATGTGCCCGAAGGCAGCGAATATTGCATCGACGAAGCGGGGAAGATCACCGGGATCGGCGAGATCATTTCTGATGAAGGAGAGGTGCGCACCATTGGTTGTGATACGTTCGGCGATCGCAAGATCGATCGTTCGGTCACACACGACGTTTGGTCACAGACGACTACGTCAAAGTCTCGCTGAGTCAGGGCGATCATTCGTACGCAAGCAGTGCAGCTGAGTTCGTGACCGATAAAGAACGAGTAGAAAGCTTGTCAGTTGTACCGCAGGTGAGGGCGCTACATCGGCAGGCCAGTCAGCCTTGTTGAGCGATCCGGTTGATCAGGCTTGCGGCATTCAGCAGCGTTGTTGCCTCGTACAGAAGTTGCTCCATGTCGAGTGCGACT
>DATGVJ010000049.1:0-3828 GCA_035300505.1 Xanthobacteraceae bacterium | reverse complement strand
TTGCTGCCGCATTCAACGGCCCGCTTGGCAAGCCGATCGGCGTCCAACGTTTCGGCGGTCTGGTCGTCCGTCCAACCGTTTAATTTGCGCCGCGCATAGCACCAGGCGGCCATTCCGTAGGCGGACGAGTAGGCGTCGTCGAATTCGATCGCCTTGTGGAACAGGCGAACCGCTTCCTTGATGTCGCCCCTTCCAGCCTTGTGAAAACTGGCCATCGCCCGCAGGTAATAGTCGTATCCGTCGAGGCTTTCTGTCGGCTTTCGCATCGCGCGGGCGATTTCGGCGTTCTCCAGTTTCGGCGCAATTGCGCCGACAACCTTCAACGTAATGTCGTCCTGAAGATCGAAAATGTCTTCCATCGCCCCGTCGAAGCGGTCGGCCCAGAGATGTGCCCCTGTCGACGCGTCGATCAACTGTCCTGTCACGCGGACCCGGCCAGGAATCTTGCGCACGCTTCCTTCGAGCAGGTACCGGACGCCGAGTTCCCGGCCCACCCGCTTGATGTCAATCGCTTGGCCTTTGTAGGCGAAGCTGGAGTTGCGTGCGATCACGAACAGGCCATGGTACCTCGACAATGCCGTGATGATGTCTTCCACCATGCCGTCTGCAAAGTAATCCTGCTCCGGATCGCTGCTCATATTCTGAAACGGCAGCACGGCGATCGATGGTTGATCCGGAAGAGCAAGAGGTTGCGCTGTTCCCGTAAACCGCTCTGCCGAAAGGTACTCGGCCGCCTTCGCGTCCACGCTCAACCGCCACGCGCGCATGGGCTCGATGATATTCTTCAGGTTCTGCGGCCCCATATCTTCAAAGGGGTTGTCGAGCTTTCCGCGAATCTGGCGTTGCGCGTCATCAGAAATGATGATGCCCCCGGGCTGAGCGATTCCCTCCAGCCGGGCCGCGATGTTCACGCCATCGCCGAAGATGTCGTTGTCGTCGAAGATGATGTCGCCGACGTGAATGCCGATGCGGAACTCGATCCTGGTCTGCTGAGGTACATCGACGTTTTCAGCGGCGACCCCCCGTTGGACCTCCACCGCGCAGCGCGCCGCATCGACCGCACTGGCGAACTCCACCAGCATGCCGTCGCCGGTCGTCTTGACGATCCGGCCCCGATGCGCCGCGATTGTGGGGTCCACCAGCGTCTTCCGGAAGGCCTTCAGTTGGGTGAGCGTCCCTTCCTCGTCCCGGCCCATCAGAAGGCTATAACCGGCAACATCTGCCGCCAAAACCGCAGCTAATCGCCTTTCCATTCGTTCGCCAGCCAAGAAGGCCCCCACACTTGAAGGCCTTGAGATTATCAAAACCCAGGCAGCAGCTAAGGCCAAGAAGGCCTTTTAGGCAACAGCCAAACCGCCATGATTACTGGCTTCGTTGCAGTGCTATCCTCTGCGCTCCGCGGGGCGATGGCGCCTGCCAGCACCGTAGCGCCAACGCGCCGGATCGCGACGAAGTAACCCGCTCGATAGAGAGACGCTTTCGAAAGGAAAGCAGACAAAGGCCGGCCGCGCCAGATTATGACAACTTTTTAGAACGGGTAAGTGGCTGTCGAATTAGATTTTGCGTTGTGGGCTTCCACGCGGTTTCGAGAAAGCTTACCATCGCCACAACTTGACGTTACTAAAGCGTCCACCTTTCACAGGGGCCTGATGATGATCCGTTTGTCCTACGTTTCCGTAACCGCGCTTGCCGGAGTGTGTGCGGCGTGTGTGTTTGCCACCGCGGTTGCCGCGGAAGATCGAACCACGGACATCGGCACGCTTGACAAGGAGACGGCCGATAAGGCGTTTCCGATCAAGCCGCCCTATTCGCCATATGCGGGTCGCAATTTTCCGACACGGCCGTATTTCGGCGACACGCACACACACACCTCTTTCTCGTTAGACGCGGGTGCGTTCGGCGCTCGGCTCGGTCCAAAGGACGCCTATCGCTTTGGTAAGGGCGAGGAAGTTATCGCATCTAGCGGACAACGCGCCAAACTTTCGCGTCCCCTGGACTTCATGGTGGTAGCGGATCATTCGGACGGTATGGGCTTTTTCCCGCAACTGGTCGGCGGCGATCCCGGCCTGCTGGCGACGCCGCAGGGCCGGAAGTGGTACGACGAGATCAATTCGGGAAAGGGTGCGCAGGCCGCCCTTGATATCGTCACCAGCTTTGGCAAGGGGCAAATGCCCAAGGGATTCCCCACGCCGGGGACGCCGGCCTATCGTGGCGCCTGGCGCGAAACGATCAAGGCGGCGGAAGAAGCCAATGAACCTGGCCGTTTCACCGCCTTCATCGGCTATGAGTGGACCTCGAACGCTGGCGGCAACAATCTTCATCGCAATGTCATTTGGCGCGACAACGGAGCAAAGGCGAGTCTCGTCGAACCTTTCACCACGCTACCGCCGCTGGGCAGTCCAAATCCTCGCGATCTCTGGAAATGGATGGCGATGGTTGAGGAAAAAACCGGCGCCGAAATTCTTGCGCTTGCGCACAATGGCAATCTGAGCAACGGCCGAATGTTTCCAATCATCGAGTCGTTCAATGGCAAACGAATCGACCGCGAATATGCCGAGAACCGAACTCGTTGGGAGCCGCTTTATGAAGCCACGCAAATCAAGGGCGATGGCGAGACCCATCCATTTCTTTCGCCCAATGACGAGTTCGCTAATTTCGAGCGCTGGGACAAAGGCAACCTCGACCTGACCGAGGTGAAGAAGCCTGAAATGCTGGAGTTCGAGTACGTCCGTTCGGCATTCAAGAATGGGCTCAAGATGGAAGCCGAACTTGGGGTAAATCCCTATAAGTTCGGCCTGGTCGGCAGTACCGATGCGCATACCGGGCTTCCGGCTGTCGAGGAGGACAATTTCTTCGGCAAGACATCTTCTGCCGAACCGAGTGCCGACCGAGCGATGCATCCCTTCGTCAAGACCGACAAGGCCGTCATCATGGGCTGGGAGACGACGGCATCCGGCTACGCTGCGGTATGGGCCACGGAAAATACCCGCGAAGCGATTTTCGACGCCATGAAGCGGCGCGAAACGTATGCCACTACCGGCCCACGCATGGTGGTTCGCTTTTTCGGCGGCTGGGATTTCGAAGCCGCCGACGCCAACAACCGCATGCCGGCGCGAGTTGGCTACACCAAGGGTGTACCGATGGGCGGAGATTTGAACAACGCACCAAACGGAAAGTCGCCTTCCTTCCTTGTCGCCGCACTAAAGGATCCGATCGGCGCAAATCTGGATCGCATCCAGGTCATCAAGGGTTGGCTCGGAAAAGACGGCCAGACGCAGGAACGAGTCTACGATGTCGCGGTTTCCGGCGGCCGCACGATCGGCGCCGACGGCCGCAGCAGGACATCCGTCGGCAGCACCGTCGATCTCGCAAATGCGACGTGGACCAACACGATCGGCGCGGGCGAGATGATCACGGTCTGGAAGGATCCCGACTTCGATCCGGCGTTGCGCGCATTCTACTATGTTCGCGTGATCGAAATTCCGACGCCACGCTGGACGGCCTACGACGCGAAATACTTCGGCATAAAAATGCCGGCGGAAGTGACGATGACGACCACCGAACGCGCCTATACTTCGCCGATCTGGTATACTCCTTGATCGTCCGGCTGCTGCGAGAGCCGTTACTCCAGTTCCTCGCGCTCGGTGCGATGCTGTTCGCGCTCTACGGGCTCGCCGGCAAGCGAAGCGCGGAGGCGCCTGGGAAAATCGCAGTTTCCGCCTCGCGGGTCGCCAACCTTGGCGACGGATTTGCGCGAACGTGGCGGCGGCTACCGAACGAGCAGGAACTGCAGGGTCTGATCGAGGACTATATCCGGGATGAGGTATT
>DATGVJ010000048.1:0-6751 GCA_035300505.1 Xanthobacteraceae bacterium | reverse complement strand
GCAATTTAAGTGCATTCGGGACGGGGGCCCAGTTCAAGTTGATCTATGGGTCGATCAACCTTGTAAAACGAATATTTTAGATCGCACCTATCTCGATTGCAGATTGCTTGCTTGCAAACTGATACGGCACGCACATTTTCTGGTGAGGTGAGAAGATCCGTCTTAGTAACGCTCGACGGTCGTAATAGCTCGTTGCGGGCAACTCGTGTATGTTGGCTGTCTGTAGCGGGACATAGTCACGGAGCAGGAAACGTGAGCGAAGAACGTACTGAGCCGGGGTTTGCCGCGGTCCCCATTGCCGCTTCCCTTGCTGAATTCACCGATAAGCTGGTAGCACGGCGAGGCGTCGAGCAATCTAACCTCCTGTTTGGAGGGCAGATAGGTCCCGCGAGCCAGGCGTTGAGCGGGAGAACCAACATCATTGGTGTCGGCGACTTGGCACCTGACTTTTCGTTGCCAACGGCAAAAGCGACGACATGGAGTTTGGCCGAGCATCTTGCCGAGCGCAAATTCTCTTCTCTGGTTGTGGTCTTCTATCGTGGTACCTGGTGCGCATACTGCAATATCTACCTCCGTGGGCTGCTCGAAAGTCGATCGCTACTGTCCGACGCCAACGCTGCCTTGATTGCGGTGTCGCCGGAGGCCGCCCCGGTTTCCGTTGACGATGCCGGTGCCACTGGCCCGACGTTTCCGGTCCTCATCGATCACGGCGGGGAAATTGCCGAGCAGTTCGGCCTCACCTTTGAAATGGATGATGCCGCGAAAGGCTTCTTGAAGGGTGTCGGCATCGATCTTGAGAAACGAAATGCCGACGGCAGGTGGATACTTCCGGTACCTGGGACATTCGTGATCGATCGCTCCGGCCATATTGCCTACGCCCATGTCGATGCAGACTATCGCAACCGGCCTGAACCGCAGGATATCGTCGCGATATGTCGGTCACTACGGCCCTAACCTGTATCGCATCGAGCGTCGCGGTTCTCTCCGGCCAGGCAACAACGTCTTCCTCTCGTTGCTTCTGCGCGCGTCGACTTTTTACAAATGTTGAGGTGCTTCGATGGAAGATCGATCCCGAATTGATGAGATGATCCTCGACCACGTTGCGGATGCCATCATCTGTGCAGACCGCACCGGAGCGATCATTCGATGGAATCCTGCTTCGACCGCATTATTTGGCTACTCGCAAGAGGATGCCATCGGCGCGAGTCTTGATCTGATTATTCCGCAGCATCTTAGAGCTGCGCATTGGAGGGCTTTCAATGCGGCTATGGTGGAGGGTGCTATGAAACTCGAAGGCCGCCCCACGCTTACCCGTGCGCAACACAAAAGCGGACGCAAACTCTATGTCGAGATGACATTTGCCGTCGTGAAGAGTGGGATCGAAGGTGATGTGATAGGTTCGGTTGCTATGGCACGCGACGTAACGGAGCGCGTCGAAAAGGGACGCGCCAGTACCCCGTCCTAACGAATCATGATGCCGGACGCAAAAGTCACGGCTCACCGCTACGGGCCTCGAGCGAGTGGGCTGGCGCCGAAGCGCCGCCCGACTACGCGAGGATGAACCGTCTTTGCCTGGGAGAAAAGGAAGAACTCGAAATTACGAAACGGTCACGATTATCCGGTCCGGCGCATTTTGAGCCCGAATCCGCGGGTCGCGCAGGCATACATATTGATCTCCATTCCAACCGACACTTCAACAACCTTTGGCGCAGTCCATTTCATGTGGTTACTCCTGTAGTTAACGATTGAGTCCTATTGCGCAGTATCCCACCATCACTAAAGGGAAGCGGTCGACAACAGACGCCGGAAAAATACTATTTATTCGATCGAACCACGTCTGCCGTCCCCTGGATGAAAGCCTGGATCTTCACGACATCGTCCTCGGACAATTTGCCCGTAAAGTCCGGCATGCCCTGATCCGTGAACGGCCCCTTGAACACCATGTCCTTGAGATTGGCGATTTCCTCGGCCGGGACGTAGCCAAGATTCTTGATATTCCCACCTTTGTCGACGCCTGGAACGCCATGACAGAACGCGCAGTGGCTGACATACAATAGCGTACCAGGACCGACATTCGCTGGATCGTACTTTACGCCCTGCACCAGACCTGCGCTCTGATACTTCTTGAACTCAGGGAGCGGCGCTTTGCCACCGATGGCGAAGGTGAACACCGTGCCCGGAGCTTCCTTGTCGGTTGCGCGCGCGCTCTCGCCATAGACGCCGCCCCATCCGACCGCCACTGAGACGTATTGAGTACCATCGACTTCATAGGTCGCCGGCCCGGCGACGACGCCCGTGCCCGTCGAAGACTCCCAGAGCTTCTCACCCGTTTTCGCATTGTAGGCAACGAAGCGACCGTCAGCCGTGCCTTGGAACACAAGATTGCCTGCCGTTGTCAACGTGCCTCCATTCCACGGAGACGCGTAATCCTGCTTCCACACCTGCTCCTGCTTCACCGGATCCCATGCAATCAAGCGGCCGAACGGCTTGGCCTTGGGCGGCGTCACATTTATATCATAGCCGAGGTTCCAGCCCAATCCACTCATTGGATTGCCAGGAACGCTGGCGTTGTGTGTCCACTCTTTCTGCGCCGTCAGATTCATCGGCACGTGCTGGGCCGGAATATAGGCATAGCCGGTTATCGGATTGTACGACATCGGATGCCAGTTAGAGGCCCCGTGTGGATCAGGGATGGCATCGAACGACTTGTCGCCCCGAGCTTCCGGCACTTCGATCGGCCTTCCATTCGCGTCGTAACCGGTCGCCCAGTTCACATCCACGTAGTTTTTTGCCGAGAGAAATTTACCGTTGGTGCGATCGATGACAAAGAAGAAGCCATTTTTCGGTGCGTGGAGGATGACCTTGCGCGGCCGGCCGTCGACCGGGATGGTGGCGAGGATCATCGGCTGTGTCGACGTATAGTCCCAATTGTCACCCGGCGTTTCCTGATAGTGCCAGACATACTGGCCCGTGTCGGGGTTCAACGCGACGATCGACGCCAGATATAGATTGTCACCGCCGCTGGGGCTTCGCAGCTTGCGGTTCCAGGGAGCTCCGTTGCCCGTTCCGATGTAAACAAGATTCAGCTCCGGATCGTACGCCATCGTATCCCACGGCGTACCGCCTCCGCCATTGATCCAGTATTTTCCGGCAGGATCCCAAGTCTTCGCCGCCGCTTCCATCGACGCATCTTCATAGGGCTTGCTCGGATCACCGGGTACGCAAAACCATCGCCAGGCTTGCTCACCTGTCTGCGCATCGTAGGCGGTAATGTAGCCACGCACGCCGAACTCAGCTCCGCCATTGCCGATCAGCACCTTTCCTTTCACGACGCGCGGTGCGCCCGTAACGGTGTAGGAATGACTGTGATCGATGATGGTATCTTTTTCCCAGACCTTCTTTCCGGTAGCCGCATCGATCGCGACTAACCGGCCATCGTAGGATCCGACAAAGACCTTGCCTTTGTAGAGCGCGACTCCCCGGTTCACAACGTCGCAGCAACCCTTGTAACCACCCGCCCGCGGCACCTCGGGATCGTAGGTCCAAATCCGCTTTCCAGTACGCACATCGATGGCATGAACCACGCTCCATGACGCCGATACATACATAATTCCGTCAACAATGAGCGGCGTCGCCTCGACACCACGCACAGACTCGAGATTGTAAGTCCACTTAAGACCGAGATTTTTTACGTTTCCCGCATTGATCTCGTTGAGCTTGCTGAAGCGAGTTTCGGAATAATCGAGACCATAACTCAACCAGTCTTTGGTCGTTTTCACGTTGGCTATGATCGCCTCACCGTCGATTGTCGACGTAACGGCCTGGATGCGCTGCGGCGACAATCCCTTACCACTCGCCTCCTCTGCCGACGCGTTTGTTCCACAACAAATCGCCGCTAGGATGGCGATCGCGAACGCCGCTATATCCGACTTGTACTTGAAATGAGTAACAAACTGTGCGGAACAGTAGCGGCGCGCCGTGAGTTTCATGATCTTCTCCTAGTAGCCGGAGTTAGTTCAAAACGCTATTTTGGATGCGTACTTAGCTCGACTTATTTGCCGAAAGGAAAGTACGTGTGCTTTGCTTGTCGGAGTGCAGAGAAAGTTCAGCGGAACAAGGACGTCGAGACTCAAACATTATCGAACCCCCATCCGCTCGATCGCGCATAGTCGCAAAGGCACCTTTGCGCCTCTCTCAATGGCGGCGATGAGCGTTGCGCCAATATCGCGTCATACTCGGAGCTTCGGCGCACGTTGCTACTCAACTGACGTAGAAGTGGCAGATACTTTCTGTTTTAAAATGATCACCCGCGTTTACGAGGTCAAACGAATAAACATGATACTCTTATCGCCGAGAGAGATTGGTCTTTCATTCTCTCCACACATCCCCGACTTCCAAGTCGTAAAAAAATGCCTGGATCTTGAGAAGATCCAGGCACGTTTAGAGAGCCGCCATTCTGACGATCAGGAGAGGTCGCACCGCCAACGCGTGGATCGGTGCGAAATGCTGGTTCAGCCATGACCAGTCATCATACTATTCAGACTGCCAGCGCTCGCTTAGCCATCACCTTGATCAGGTGGGCGCGATAATCCGCGGAACCATGAAGATCGTTCAACAAGCCGTCGGTAGAAATCGCGACCTTGTCGAGTGCGGCGGCCGACCAGTCCGCCTTCAAGGCCGCCTCGATCGTCGGGACCCGCATGACGCCGCTTTGTGAAACCCCTGTCACTGCGACGCGGACCTCGCCCGATTTAGTCTTAGCGACGAACACACCGGCCAACGCAAAGCGCGAGGCCGGATGGGGGAATTTGGAGTATCCCGCCTTGGCCTGAACGGGGAACGAAACCGCGGTGATAATTTCGCCGTCGTCAAGCGCTGTCGCGAACAGGCCCTTGAAGAAATCATCCGCCGAGATCGAGCGCCTGTCGGTCTTGATCGTCGCACCGAGCGCCAGCACCGCCGCCGGATAGTCGGCGGCGGGATCGTTGTTGGCGAGCGAACCGCCGATCGTGCCGCGATACCGCACGGCCGGATCGCCGATCAGCGAGGCCAAGTGAGCAAGTGCCGGAATCGTTTTTTGCACGGCACCGCTATTGGCCACGTCGTAATGGGTCGTCGCGGCCTTGATCATGATACCGGCGTCGGTTGGTTCGATGCCGATCAGGTCCTTGATCTTTGCGAGATCAATCACGTCGGACGGCGAGGACAGCCGCTGCTTCATCACCGGGATCAGCGTATGACCGCCCGCGAGGTACTTTGACTCTGAACCCTTTGCGAACATGGCCGCGGCTTCGTCGACCGAGGAGGGACGATGATAGGTTGTCTCGTACATATTGCTACTCCCTCTCAACCGTGAATGGCGTGCCAGACGCGATTGGGCGTCGCCGGCATTTCAAGTTTGTTGTTGCCGATCGCATCGGTGATCGCGTTGATCACGGCCGCCGACGCGCCGATGGCGCCGGCCTCGCCGCAACCCTTGACGCCGAGCGGATTGCCCGGGCACAGCGTGGTGGTGTGGGAGAGCTTGAACGACGGCAGGTCGTCGGCGCGCGGCATGGCATAGTCCATGAACGACGCCGTCACCGGCTGGCCGTTGCTGTCATAGACCGCGGCTTCCAGCAGCGCCTGGCCTATGCCTTGCGCAAGCCCGCCATGGACCTGGCCTTCGACAATCATTGGATTGATCAGGCGGCCGAAATCGTCCGCCGCCACGAAGTTGACGAACGAAGTCTTGCCGGTGCCGGGGTCGACCTCAAGTTCGCATATATATGCGCCGGCCGGGAAGGTGAAGTTGGTGGGATCGTAGAACGCCGTTTCCTTCAGGCCGGGCTCCATGCCGTCAGGCAGGTTGTGCGCAGTATAGGCGGCGAGCGCGACCATCGGCAGTGCGATCGACTTGTCGGTGCCGGTGACCTTGAACTCCCCGTTCTCGATGACGATGTCGTTCTCGGAAGCCTCGAGCGCATGGGCCGCGATCTTCTTTGCCTTGGCCTCGACCTTCTCCATTGCCTTGATGATGGCCGTGCCGCCGACAGCGAGCGAGCGCGAGCCGTAGGTGCCCATGCCGAATTGCACCTTGTCTGTGTCGCCGTGGATGATCTGTACCTGGCTGATCGGGACGCCCAAGCGTTCCGAAATCAACTGCGCGAAAGTGGTCTCATGGCCCTGGCCGTGACTGTGCGAGCCCGTCAGGATCTCGATGGTGCCGACCGGATTGACCCGGACTTCAGCGGATTCCCATAAGCCGACGCCGGCGCCCAGGCTACCGACGGCCTTCGACGGCGCGATGCCGCAGGCCTCGATGTAGCAGGAGAAGCCAAGGCCGCGCAGCTTGCCTTCGGATTTGGCCTTCGCCTTGCGGGCCGCGAAGCCAGCATAGTCGATTGCCTTCATCGCGGCGTCGAGCGAGGCGCCGAAATCGCCGATGTCGTAGGCCATGATGACGGGCGTCTGGTAGGGAAACTGGGTGACGAAGTTCTTGCGGCGCAGTTCCGCCGGATCGACCTTCAACTGGCGCGCCGCGGTTTCCATCATGCGTTCGACCAGATAGCTCGCTTCCGGCCGGCCCGCACCGCGATAAGCATCGACCGGCGTGGTGTTGGTGTAGACACCCATCACCTCGGCATAGATCGCCGGGATCACATATTGTCCCGACAGCAGCGTTGCGTAGAGATAGGTCGGGACCGCCGACGAGAACAGCGACATATAGGCGCCGAAATTGGCGTGGGTCTTGACCCGAAGCCCCAGGATC
>DATGVJ010000047.1:0-2408 GCA_035300505.1 Xanthobacteraceae bacterium | reverse complement strand
GCATCGCTGCCTGATCTACGACCTGGTGGACGGCGAGAAGCGCATCCGCGCGCCGAGACAATGCGCCCAGTTCAGCGAGACATTGGATCGCGCCGTGAAGATGGACAAGTGGCAGCGCACGGTGCTGAAGATAGAGACCAGCAACGAGGAATTCTATCGCTGCTACAATCAGGCTGTGCAGGACATGGCCGCCCTCCGGCTGCCGCTGGAGGGTACGGATCATATGGTATTCGTTCCCGCCGCCGGGCTACCGTGGTTCGTGGCGCTATTCGGACGCGACACGCTGATCGTCTCGTTGCAGGCTATGATCGTCTATCCGGAATTTGCCGGCGGGGCGCTGGAGATGCTGGGGCGGCTTCAGGCAACGGAGCGAGACGACTACCGCGACGCCGAGCCGGGCAAGATACTGCACGAACTGCGCTACGGTGAGCTAGCGCATTTCAAGTTGACCCCGCACACGCCGTATTACGGCACGGCCGACGCGACGCCGCTATATCTGGTGGCGCTCCATGCGGCGTGGCGGGCCACCGGCGACCGCGCGCTGATCGAACTGCATTTGCCGAATGCCGAGGCATGCCTGACCTGGATTGACAAATACGGCGATCGCGACGGCGACGGATTTCAGGAATACCAAACGCGCTCGGCGGCCGGCTACGAAAACATGGCGTGGAAGGATTCCGGAGATTCCGTGATGTATCCCGACGGTACGCTGGTGCGCGGACCGAAGGCGCTGTGCGAATTGCAGGGATATGTATATGATGCCTGGTTGCGCATGGCCGAGATTTACAATGAACTGGGCAACAAGCGGCGTGCCGACGCGCTGCGCAAGAAGGCCGCGGCGCTGTTCAAGAAGTTCAACGAGGCCTTCTGGGACGAGAATTCCGGCTTCTATGCCTTCGCATTGGACGGCGAGAAGAAAAAGGTTCTGTCGGTCGTATCCAATGTTGGGCAGTGCCTATGGTCCGGTATCATCGCTCCGGATCGTGCTGAGAAGGTCGTGAAACGGCTGATGCAGAAGGATATGTGGAGCGGGTGGGGAATCCGCACGCTTTCGGCGGATCATCCTTCGTTCAATCCGTACAATTATCAGACAGGGGCAGTGTGGCCGCACGACAACTCACTGATCGCGCTGGGTATGCGGCGCTACGGGTTTGCCGCCGAGGCAGCGGCGGTGGCTCGTGACATAAGTGGGGCGGCGAGCCATTTCCTGCTGAACCAATTGCCAGAGCTGTATGGCGGGTTGCAGCGCGATTCCACGAGTTTTCCGGTGCAGTATCTGGGTGCCAATGTGCCGCAGGCGTGGGCGGCGGGAACGCCATTCATGTTGCTACAGGCGATGCTGGGGGTGCAGCAGGATGCGCCGCGCGGCAAGCTGTATGTCGATCCGGCGCTGCCGGACTGGCTGCCTGACGTGACGCTGTCCGATCTGCGGCTGGGGAGGCGGCGCTTTGATATCCGCTTCTGGCGGGACGGCAAGGACACAATCTTCAAGGTACTGAAGGGGAAGACCGACGCGGTGGAGAGAATGAGCATCGCGCTGTCCGGGGGCGCGACGGGAGCTTGAGGTCGATCCCGCCCGAGCCTCGCTATGGCGGCGACCGCAATTTCCCGCCGGCGCTGCGGCAGGATACCCATTGCGGGAGCCTTCGTGACCAATTGCCGGAGCCTGAACATCATGGTCGTCGCTGCGAATTCCGTGGGAGTATCGGACACAACCGATCCATCGCCTTCCGATGCCAGCTTGCGCGGCCTCGACGCCGTCAACTTGCTTCTTGCCGGAGCATTGTCGGGCTTTGGGCCCTTCGTTGCCGTGTTTCTGGCCGAGCAAGATTGGACCCAACAGAACATCGGCTTTGTGCTGACGGCAGCCGGGTTCGCTGGATTGCTGACTCAACTACCCGCTGGTCAATTGCTCGATACTATTCGGTCGAAACAATTAGTGGTCGCACTAGGTGCCACTATGGTTGCAGCCGCCGCATTCATTATTGCATGTTGGCCAAGTTTTCCGCTGGTGTTGACCGCTTTGGTGCTCCAAGCGATCATCGGCGGGTTCCTGGGGCTCGCGATCGCGGCCATCAGCCTTGGCCTCGTCGGCCACGCCACGCTTGGCGAACGACTCGGACGCAATCAGCGCTTCGCATCGACGGGAGGGGTGATGGCCGCTGGCCTTATGGGCCTGATTGGCTATTTCCTGTCATATCGCGCGATATTCCTGGCCGCCGCGGCACTGGTACTGCCGCTCCTCTTCGCTCTCGGCCGCATCCAACCTTCGGACATCCACTTCGGCCGCGCCTGTGGGGTCCCAGATCACCGAGGACCGAGCGCACCGCCGAGAGCACGGCACTGGAACCTCTGGACGAACCGTAGCCTGCTGATATTTGCAGGCGGCGTGTTTTTGTTCCAGATGG
>DATGVJ010000046.1:0-14545 GCA_035300505.1 Xanthobacteraceae bacterium | reverse complement strand
CGGCATGTATCTTCCGCCATTCGCTTCGTGCTCGACGGCGAAGGCGCCTATACGGCGGTCGAGGGCGAGAAGGCGTTCATGTCGCCCGGCGATTTCGTGATCACCGCCAATTGGGCGCCGCATGACCACGGCAATCCATCGAAGAAGCCGATGCTCTGGCTCGACGTGCTCGATTTTCCGGCTGTCAATTTCTTCGAAGCGTCCTTCGCCGACTATTTCGACGACAAGGAAAAGATGCAGAACACCACGCGCCACGACGGCGATTCGCTTGCGTTCTATGGCTCGGGCGTATTGCCCGACGGCGCGCCGGTCACCCTCAATCGCAGCCCGGTCATCAACTACACTTATGCCCGCACCCGGCCGATCCTTGATCGCCTCAAGAAAGCTGGCGAGGTCGACCGGAGCCACGGTGCCCGCGTGCGCTACGCAAATCCAATCAATGGCGGCCCCGTTCTGCCCACCATGGGCGCCAACCTGGCGCTGTTTCCGAAGGGCTTTACGGGCGAGCCCTACCGCGCGACCGACGGCACCATCCTGGTGTGCACGGAGGGCGGCGGCTCGACCAAGGTCGGCGACCAGGTGCTCGAATGGGGCGTCAACGATGTTTTCGTCGTGCCGCCGTGGAAGACCTATTCGCACCATCCGTCCAAGGAGTCGGTACTCTTCTCGATCTCCGATCGGCCGGCGCAGGAAGCGCTCGGCATCTGGCGCGAGGACAGGAAGCCGGCATAGAGGGGCCAGCGAAAGCGCGGTCTACGATCGAAGGGATAGGCTTCGGCCCCTCAGGGAGAGTACCCGATCAAAACGGTTGGCTTCGTTTTGGCCAAAAGTTGTTGGTTCGTTTTGAACGAAGCCAACCGATGAAGTGCTGTGGTTGAATACAATTCATAGTATCACACATGGATTGTAATTCCAGATCATGGAACGGGACAGGGTTTATGCAAAAGGCTGGCAACTGATCGATACAAAAAAAGCGCCCGACCAGATCATTGGCGCAATTCGACGCAACCATTTCGCCAATACTTGTTCTGCGAGCCACAGTCAAACAAAGATGCTGTGCGATCTTGTGCGATGTTGTGCGGTTCTGTGTGTGCCTATGCAAGTGTCTGCGCGCGGGTCCAATCATGTTTGGTTTTGTTCATAGTATTTCCGTCGCTCGAAGGGTTCTGGCAATCTCGTTGGCCCAATCATTCCGGCTTGATGCCAGCCTCTCTCACGATAGGCCACCACTTTTCGATTTCAGCCTTGTGGAAGGCGGCAAGCACTTCCGGAGTCTGCCGGTCGCGCGGATATAATTCATGGCCAAGATCGGTGAGCCGCTTGCGCACAGCCGGATTGCCCAACGCATCCACGACTGCGCCATTGAGTTTGCCGATCACATCTTTGGGCGTTCCTTTCGTGGCCCAAAGTCCGTACCAGAGCGACGCATGGAATCCCGGTAATCCCGCTTCTTCGACGGTCGGGATCTCAGGCGCCGCATTCAGGCGCGTATTGGCGGCAACCGCATAGGCCCTGATGCGTCCCGCACGCACCTGCGGCAAAGAGTTGGACGTCGGGTCGATCTCCATATCGATTTGTCCCGCGACCAGATCCTGCATGGATGGCCCTGTGCCGCGATAGGGGATCAATTGAAAACGCGTGCCGGTCTGTTTCTGAAACACCACGTTGGCCATGTGCGGCGCGGTGCCGGCTCCCGGATGTCCCGATGATGCCTTGTTGGAATTGGCCTTCAGCCATGCGATCAACTCAGCCAAGTTCGTCGCCGGCAAGTCTTTCCTTGAAACGATCAAAAGTGGTTCGGCGCTAATGAGCGCAACCGGCTCCAGGTCTTTGAGCACATCGTATTGCACCGGATAGACGGGGCCATTCAAAACGTGTGTGCTCACCGTGCCCAAGCTGAGCGTATAGCCGTCTCCCGCCGCCCGCGTGGCGCGGCCGACCCCGATTGTGCCGCCTGCGCCGGCGACGTTTTCAATGATCAAGGTCTGGCCAAGCGACGCTGTCATGCGCTCCGCCAAAATACGCGCCGTCGTATCTGTTCCGCCGCCTGCCGCAAACGGCACGATTATCGTGATGGGTCGCGCCGGATAGGTTTGCGCCCAAGCCGCGCGGGCAATCGCCGGCATTGAAAGCGCACCCGCGGCCAGATGCAGGAATTTGCGACGCGCAAGTTTCATGACGGTCTCCTTCTGGAATGCTCCCATTACGGATAATCAGCTCTAGCACACGCCGGTGGGGGTGGGAGCCGGCGCGATCGAATCCAGGATGCAGAAAGCACGTCCTACGGGATGCGGAAAACACCGGCGCGCGCCGCTGGAACGTTGGACGTTTCCGAGTTAATATAACAGCCGAGGAGACGTGCGCGATGAATGTGAACGCACCAGCGCAGCCTTTTTCCGGGACCATGGACGTAGACGAGTTCATGGCCTTCCTGGAAACGCGGCCCGATGGGGAGCACTGGGAGTTGATTGAGGGCGTTGTCGTAATGATGGCTCCGGCCAGCTACGCGCACCAGCGGATTGCGCGCAATCTCTGCGAGCTTCTCAACAGCGCGTTTGTTACGCAGCGGCTCGACCTGTTTGCTTATTTCGACGCTGGCGTCCGTTCGCCGGCGTGCGGAATTTCCACCCGCAGCCGGACGTGGTGATTGTGCCCGGCATTGCGGGCTACGACCTCTATTCAGAACATTTCCAGCTCGTTGCGGAGGTCTTGTCGCCGTCGAACACCCGCGTGGAAATCGACTTGAAGCTGCGCCAATATCGTGAAGCCCCGGACAATCTCTATGCGGTCGTGATCGAGCCGCGCGAATTATTGGTGACGATTTATGCGCGCAGGCATGATTGGGAGCCGGCGACACTCACGAAGGCCCACGACTCGATCGATATGCCGGAGTTCGGCCTGCGGTGCGTTGTCGCCGATCTCAACAGCGGCACGCCGCTCAATCCGCAGCGAGGGTGAAACGCGTTACTCCACGTCTCCCGGGGCATACGCGACAACGATGCGTACCGGCCGCAATGGGTACGTTCGGCCCAAGCGGTCCGCGCGATCATGGGCATCGACAATGCACCCGCGGCCGTCGCCAGAAATTTCCGTCGTGCAATTTTCATGTCGCCTCCCGCGGTATGCAGCTTGCACCGGCTTGCACAGCAAAAATCAACCTCGCCGCGACGGGATCGGCGTGCCGCGCTTCTTGTTGTAGACGTGGATTTGCACGGCGCCCCACACGCCATTGACATGATAGGGGTCACTGCGCACGAAGGCATCCACCGTGGCGCGATCTTGTGCGTCGACAACGAAGATCGAGCCGACGGGCGTTTCGCCATCATCAGCCACGAGCGTGCCGGCGGTCGCCACGTCGACGTGATGGTCGCCGGCCTTGTCGAGATGAATGCGGTGGTCGCGATAATGCTTCGCACGCGTCGGCAGCAGGCCGGGTTTGTCGGTGGCATGGACGACGAACAGCATCGCGGCGCTCCGATTGGATACCAATACTCTAACAGAATATTTGATGGCGTGCGCGGGACATATTCAGTAAATATGCGTAGGTTGCCGTTCCGTACAAGATGCTTGGCGTCGTCGCCAAACCAAGGTTGCCGCATGCCTCGCTTTGCCGCCAATTTGGCTTATCTCTTCACCGAATATCCGTTCATGGAGCGCTTTCGCGCCGCCAGGGCCGCAGGATTTTCGGCTGTTGAATTGCAACTCCCCTACGGTGAGGCGCCGAGCGCGGTAAAGGCCGAACTCAACGCCCATGGGCTCACGATGCTCGGCATCAATTCACCGCCCGGAAATGCTGCGGCGGGCGAATTCGGATTGGCCGCGGTGCCGGGCCGCGAGCGCGATTTCGACGCCTTGTTTCGCAAGGCGCTCGACTATGTGGTGGCGATCGGTGGTCGGCAGATCCATGTGCTGGCCGGTCACGTGCTACCCGAACAACGGCCGGCCGCGCAATCGACGATGATCCGGAATCTGGAACGTGCGGCGCCGCTCGCCGCAGAGAAGGCAATCACATTATTGCTCGAGCCGATCAATCCGCGTGACCGGCCCAATTATTTCCTCAACCGTGTTGAGCACGTCGCCGACATCATCGCCAAGGTCGGCGCGCCGAATGTGCGCATCCAGTTCGATTTCTATCATGCGCAGATTGTCGGCGGCGACCTCATGCGACGATTTGAGAGCCATTTGAGCCTTGTGGGCCATGTGCAATTTGCCTCGGTGCCGTCGCGTCACGAGCCGGACGAGGGCGAAGTGAACTATCCGGCGATTTTTGCAATGCTCGATCGACTTGGGTTTGCGGGCTTTACTGCGGCTGAATATCGCCCGCGTGGAAAGACCGAGGATGGATTGGCGTGGTTGCGAGGAGAGTGAGGATCGTAGCCCGGATGGAGTGCGTTCACGCGCGTTTGCGTGATCAAACGCAATCCGGGTCCAGTCTTGGTTTACGGATAGTCCCCGGATTGCGCCCCATAAGCGCGGAAGCGCGCTTATGGTTCTCCATCCGGGCTACGAATACAACTGCTCCCGCCTGATCTCGACAATCGCATTGCCGTCCCGGCTCATCGAATGCGAGACTGCCTCGCATCGCC
The DNA here is from genome assembly GCA_035300505.1 of Xanthobacteraceae bacterium. Lineage (GTDB taxonomy): Bacteria > Pseudomonadota > Alphaproteobacteria > Rhizobiales > Xanthobacteraceae > VAZQ01. Next base: position 9,959 of record DATGVJ010000046.1, on the reverse strand, counting down.
ACGCGCCGGGTTCGCCTTCGATTGAATAGATATTGTATCCGGCCGGTTCGTGCTCGCCGGGTGGCGCTTCGGAGGCCGACGGCACGCCGAGTGCAGGGATTGGTCCATTCGGCCCATCGAGCCAGGTGAGCGAATGGACATGGTCGTGGCCGTGGATCAAGAGTTCCGCGCCGTGGCGCGCCAGCACGTTTTGCAAATCCGCACCATCCACCAGCCGTTTGAAACGTCTTGAGGGTATGCTCTGTGGCGGGTGATGGATGAGCACGACGCGAAACATGTCATCAAGCCGATCAAGTATGTCAGCAAGCTGCTGCAATTGTGCGGCCCCAAGCATGCCGGTAGCCATGAAGGGGGCCGTCGCTACTGCGCTTGAGAGGCCGATAAGCGCAAGCGGGCCGCGTCGGCGCACGAAGGGAAACTTGTATTCGTGCAGAGCGCCGTTGGCATCGCCGCGCATGAAGTCGCCCCAGTGCGCCTGGGTGTAGCTGACGGCGCTGCGCACATAGGCATCGTGATTTCCCGGGACGAGCGTCACGTTCGCGGCTCGCCCGAGCGATTCGATAAACGTGCGTGCCGGTGGAAATTCATCCTCAAGCGACAGATTGACGAGATCGCCCGTCACTGCGATGTGGTCGGGTACCTGCGATTTGAGATGTCCGACGATGCGCGCCAGCACGTCGCTGCGATGGATACGATGACGTTTGCGCCGCCAGTTGATGTAGCCGATTACTCGTTTGCCCACGAGTTCGCCAAGGCGCGGTCGCGGCAAAGGCGCCAGATGAGCGTCCGACAAATGCGCCAGTACGAATGCTGCCATGATCCCTTAAATGGGAAATTGGGGACAGACCCCTGTTTCACGAAACAGGGGTCTGTCCCCAATTTCCCTCCTACGAACTGCCGATGAAGATGCCGGCCAGAAACACCAGCGTTCCGCCGAGCACGACCTGGAAGGCGGCCGAGAGAAATGGCGTGTCCATGAATCGATAGCGGATATAGGAAATCGCCACGAGTTCCACCGCGACTACAAAGACGGCAAGAATGGTCGCCACCCAGAAATCGTGGATCAGGTAGGGCAGCGTATGGCCCACCCCGCCGATGGTGGTCATCACCCCGCAGACCGTGCCGCGCAGCCACGGTGCGCCGCGCCCGGTGAGCGAACCGTCGTCGGAGGCGGCCTCCGCGAAGCCCATCGATATGCCGGCACCGACGCCAGCCGCCATGCCGACCAGGAATGTCTCCCATGTATTGTGGGTCGCAAAGGCGGCGGCAAATAAGGGGGCCAGCGTCGATACCGAGCCATCCATGAGGCCGGCAAGGCCGGGCTGCACATATTGCAGAAGGAACATGCGCCGGGCGGTCTCGTCCTCTTTGGCGCGTGCGCTTTTGGTCAATATCTGTTCGCCCAGTTTATGGGCGAGACCTTCATGCTCGACTTCGGCCTCGCCAAGTCCAATCAAAAGCTGGCGGACCGATGCATCGCGCGCCGCCTCCGCGGCGCGGCGGTAGAAACGCGCGGCCTCGAATTCCATGCCTTCGGCGTATTTGCGCACCTCGTCGAGGTTGAGCGGCTGCATCAGCCAGAGCGCCTTCTTGGCAATAAATCCCTTGACATCCTGGCGGCGGATGAGCGGCAGATATTCGCCGAACTTGGCGCGATAGAGGTCGAACAGCATGGTGCGATGGCGTACTTCCTCGTCCGCCATCTGGTCGAAGACTTTGGCCGAGGCAGGGTAGGGCTGGCGCAGCCCTTCCGCAAAGCCGCGATAGATGCGGCTATCTTCCTCCTCGTTGGAAATCGCCAAGGCGAGGATTTCCTGTTCACTGAGATCGGCAAACCGCTTCACACAACCCTCATTGATCTTTCTAATATCATCCGAGATGGACATAATAATTAGAAGTATTCTAAACAATATCTGAGGTCTTGTGACAAGCGTCAAACGCCTCGAACAGGCATTGTCGCGAACAGCCATGGGCGGGAATTGCAGGGATTGATCAAGAAAATTCTGTCGGCCGTGCGCGAGGCCGGCGAACCGCTTATACGGCGCCTGTTTCACTTTTACTGGCGCTTTTCGCGCGGCATGACGCTCGGCGTACGTGCCCTGGTGGTGGATGAGCGCCGGCGCGTGTTCCTGGTGCAGCACAGCTATATTCGGGGCTGGCATCTGCCTGGCGGTGGGGTCGAACCGGGGGAGACCATCGTCGACGCTTTGATCCGGGAACTGCGCGAAGAGGGCAATATCGAGCCCATGGCGCCACCCCGTCTGCATGGCATTTTCTTCAATGATCGGGTGTCGCGCCGGGACCACGTGGCGGTGTTCGTGGTCCCGGAATTTCGGCAGATCGGCGAACCCGTTCCCAATTACGAAATCATTGCGCATGGATTCTTTGCGCTCGACCAATTGCCCAATGACACCACGGCAGCCACCCGCGCGCGCATCATCGAGATCATGGGCGGGGCGCCGATGAGGGAGCGATGGTAGGGGTTTGGAGTTCCGCGTTTACGCGGCCTTTCTTTCCGCCCGCGAGACTTCGAAGAAAGCGCCGCCTACGGCGGAGCCCCCCCGCGGCGAAGCCGCCGTGAAGGCGGGACTCCAAACGCCTCGAAACGAGCAGGTGCTGGTTGCGGCGGCAAGTCGCAAACCAGGATGCGCTATTATCAATTGCGAGCAGGATTTTCGTGCTAGGCTGGATTAATCAGGTCGTGGGGCAGTCCGCGGCGGGATGGCTCGTGGGAACAGATGAACCGCGGGTGTGTTCAACGGGAGGAAAGAAGAGATGAACAAATTGGTTCGGTTGTCGATTGTTGCAGCAGCGATGCTCGCGGGCTTGAGTTCGACCGCCATGGCCCAGCAGCCACAGGCCCCCAACATGACCTTCTTCGTCACCAGCATCGGGCCCGGCAAGGGCGGCGACCTGGGCGGCCTTGCGGGCGCTGATGCCTATTGCCAGCGGCTAGCCACGGCGGCCGGCGCTGGAGCCAAGACTTGGCGGGCCTACCTGAGCACGAGTGGGAATGCGCAAGGCGGCCCCACCAATGCGCGTGATCGCATCGGCAACGGTCCCTGGCAGAATTTCAAGGGCACCGTGATCGCGACCAGCGTCGCGGACCTGCACAGCGACAACAATAAGCTCGGCCAAGCCAATTCGCTGACCGAGCGCGGCAACGTGATCTCCGGCGTCGGATCTACGCCGAACTGGCATGACGCGCTCACGGGTTCGGACATGGAAGGCAATGCGTGGCCGGGCAACATGGGCCTGACCTGCAACAACTGGACGAGCAGCACTTTCGGCAGTGCCATGCTGGGTCACATCGACCGCCGTGGCGGCGCGGACACCGTCTTCCAGCGTTCCTGGAACGCGACCCATATGTCGCGCAGCTGCAGCGCGCCCGATCTCGTCGCCACCGGCGGTAATGGATTGTTCTACTGCTTCGCGCAGTAAGAGTTTCCATCGGGCACGCAGGTGCCGAGGAACTCATAGCCACGTCGCAAAGCCACGTCGCCCTAGGAAGTCCGGCGTGGTTTTGTTATAATCGGGTCGTAACTTTTTCGTAACTGTACTGTACGACAGTTCCCCGCGGCGTTTCGCGGGGGATTTTTCTGTAACCTGAAGCGTCGAATCCCAACCTGGAGAATCGGAATGAATGTAACAATGCGTTTTGCCATGCTCGCGGCTGCGGCCGTCATGGTGCTGCCTCTCGGCGGAAGCGTCGAGGCCCAGCAGAACAATATGTCTTTCTTCGTCACCAGCGTCGGCTCCGGCAAAGGCGCGGACCTCGGCGGCCTTGCAGGCGCCGACCAGCACTGCCAGCAGCTCGCCGCTGCGGCTGGTGCCGGCGCCAAGACTTGGCGCGCCTATTTGAGCACGAACGCGGGAGCCCAGGGCGGCGCCGTCAATGCGCGCGACCGTATCGGCAACGGCCCCTGGCAGAATGCCAAGGGCACTGTCGTCGCCACCAGCGTCGCCGATCTGCACAGCGACAACAACAAGGTCACCCGCGCGAATATTATGGATGAAAAGGGCAATCCCGTTAAATTGCGCGGCGACACGCCCAACATGCATGACATGCTGACGGGCTCCGACCTGGAAGGCAAGGCTTTCCCGGGCAATCTCAACCTGACTTGCAACAACTGGACGAGCAGCACCTTCGGCAGCGCCATGCTGGGCCACGCCGACCGTGAAGGCATCGCCGACACCGTGTACCAGAAGTCCTGGGTCTCGTCGCATATGTCGCGCAGCTGTTCGCAGCCGGATCTCGTCGCCACCGGCGGCGGCGGCCTGTTCTACTGCTTCGCGCAGTAAGCTATAGCAAAGCATCGGATGACAGGCGCGAACCGTTAAACGGTTCGCGCTTTTTCTAATGAACGATCTCTCCCTCGCGATCCTGCCGGAAACACGCGACGACGCTGTCGCGGTTGGGCGTCTGCACGAGCGTACCTTTGGGCCCGGCCGCATGGCCAAGACCGCCTATCGAATCCGCGAAGGCGCCGAGCATCGGCTTGACCTGTCCTTTACGGCGCGCGTTGGGACTTTGCTGGTGGGGTCAGTGTGGCTGACCCCGATCCGGATCGGTGAAACAAAGGCGCTACTGCTTGGTCCGCTGACGGTGGAGCCTCCGTTCCGCAGCCGCGGGATCGGAAAAAAGCTGATCGACCGTTCGCTCGCGCAAGCGCGTGCCAAAGGTCATCGCCTTGTTGTTCTCGTCGGAGACGAATCCTATTATTCGCGATGCGGGTTTAAACGTGTGCCCGGCCGCAGGATCGAGATGCCCGGGCCGGTGGACAAGGCGCGCCTGCTCGTCTGTGAACTGGTTGAAGGCGGTGCCGAGGGCGTGTCAGGATTGGTCCTGCCGGACGACGAAATTGCTCGGGCGTAAGCAATTGGCCTTGGCTGCGACAAGCGATCATGCGATCCTGCTGCAAGTTAGTCGCACTAGAAGCCAGAACACGAGGACATAGCGCCGTGAATAAACTCATCGCCATCATGGCCACAGCATTTCTGTTTGCTGCGTCGCCAGCGCATGCTCAAAAGATCGACCTCACGAAAATGACTTGCAAACAGTTCATCGAGACCAGCGCTGAACATGCCTTCGCAATCGTGACATGGCTGGCGGGTTACTATTCCGACGAAGACGATCCGGCCATTGTCGATTTCGACAAGATCAAAGAGGCCAGCGAGAAGATCAGCGATTACTGCCGCAAGAAGCCAAATGACGAATTCATGGATGCGGCGGATGAAATAATGGAGAAGAAGTAAGAAGGCCGGATTGAAGCGAACTCGGTGTGACTCCCTCTCCCCGAAGGGGAGAGGGAGTCACACCGAGTATGCCGATGGGTCAGCGGCTCACACGGAGCAAGGACAGCCGCATTGTTTACCGACCTTCGCGGGCCCAAGTGGCAGCAAGCGCACCAACCAGCAGCAGAAGCCCCAACATGCCGGCAAAGAGCGGCAACACGCCGATGCCACGCACGACGCTGGCTTCGCGGATCTTGAGACCGATCCAGTCGTCGCCCCGATAAGTGTCGCCGCGTACCCCGACAATGCGCGGGAGCCGCACGCCGGCATTGTCCTCGATACGCACCGCGTCGCCGCCTGTTGCACTGACGAGCGGGCCGACCATTTCCGTGGTCGACGTGACCTCGGTGAATTCGCGGGGATTGGCGGGGCCCACATTGGCGAGCGCCATGAGCTTGCCGTCCGTGGCGCGCCAAAGCCCAAGTTCATTGGCTTCGATCGTCGAGCGCCAGACGCCGGGTTGCGCCTGTGTCAGTTGCAGCGTGCGGGTCTTGCCGGTTGGCGTCGTCAGCGTCACCTCATCGGCTGTGTCGGCCATGGTCTGGCGCTGCACGGTGAGATCGCGTCCGCGCACGAATATGCGTAGCGCTTCTTCTTCGAGATCAGGCTGCCGCATCGCCCAATGCGATAGCCGCCGCAACAGGTCAAGATGGGGGCCGCCCCCCTCGTAGTTGCGCGCCCAGAGCCAGATGTGGTCGGACAATAACAGGGCGACGCGGCCTTCACCCTCGCGCGACAGCACCAGAAGCGGCTTGTTTCCCGGCCCCTCCAACACCGACGTGCCCTTGGTGGTGCGCGCGTCGACCAGGCGGAACCAGCGGCTCCAACGTGGCGGGTCCTCGTCGGCCCCCTCCAATCCGCGCGTCACCGGATGGCGTTTGCCGAGTTCCGAAAGGCCAGCGCGGAACGGCACATCGGTGGTGCGTCCGCTTGGCTCGGCGGGCAGGACGCTTTCGAGCGGCGTGCGCCACAGGCTCGTCTGGCTCGCATAGTCGGGGCCGGCTGCGACCAGCACGGCACCGCCTGCCCGCACATAGCGCGCAATATTGTCGAAATAGATGATCGGCAACACGCCCTGGCGCGCATAGCGATCGAAGATGATGAGCTGGAACTCATTGATCTTCTGCTGGAACAATTCGCGGGTCGGGAAGGCGATCAGTGAGAGTTCGTTGATCGGCGTGCCGTCCTGCTTTTCCGGAGGCCGCAGAATGGTGAAGTGCACAAGGTCGATGGCAGCATCGGACTTGAGAAGGTTACGCCAAGTGCGTTCGCCCGCATGGGGCTCGCCTGAGACGAGCAGCACGCGCAATTTGTCTCGTACGCCATCGATCGACACGACCGCACGGTTGTTGACGAGCGTAATCTCATTGTCGAGCGGGGACGCCTCGATCTCGACGATGTTGGGCCCCGCATGCGCGATCACCACACTGACCGCAACCTCCTGGCCGACACGCACCGTGCGAGAGTCGACGGTTTCGCCGTCTCGCCGCACAGTGATTTGAGAGACACTGGCAGGCACGCCCTGGTCTTCGACCCGATAGGAGATGGTCTGCGATTGCCCGACGATACCGAAGCGCGGCGTCGTCACCAATACGACACGGCGGTCGCGCTCATTGCGGGAACCGGTGATCAGGGCATGGACAGGAGCCGCAAAGCCCAATGCCGATGCATCGGCCGGCACGTCATGCACGCGCCCATCCGTGATCATGATGGCGCCGGCAATGCGATCGTGCGGCACGTCCGATAAAGCCGCCGACAGGGCGTTGAACAGTCGCGTGCCGTCATTTTCGCCGTCGGCCTGGCCGGCTTCGGCGAAGCGCACTTCGATGCCGGGAATCTTGCCGAGGCGCTCTGAAAGCTCAGCGCGCGCCGCTTCGGTTTGCTTGGTGCGATCGCCAAATTCCTGGCTTGGACTTTTATCCACCACCACCACGGCGACCGAAGTCAGCGGATCACGATCCTCGCGGGTAAGCGAGGGGTTGGCGAGCGCAAACACGAACAAGGTGATTGCAGTAATGCGCACCCATGCGCCGCGCGCCCGGACCAGGATCAGGAGCGCGGCCAGGAAGATCGCAATAACGAGTGCTGCCCACATCACGTAGTCAGGTACGAGCGGGGAAAACGAAATGCCAAAGTTCAATGTGGTCTCCTCGTGCGGGCCGATAGCATGCTAACAAACTCGGTCTGTTCCCTCTCCCCTTTGGGGAGAGGGTTAGGGTGAGGGGGGCCAAGGCCTGCTGAGAGTCCGTTCCCCCTCACCCCAGCCCTCTCCCCAGAGGGGAGAGGGAGTCGACCGAGACCGCTGGACTTTCATCGATTCACACCACAATTCCCTATTCGCTATTCGCTATTCGCTATTCGCCATTCGCTACTGTCCGAGCCGCTCGAGCAACGCCGGGATATGAACCTGGTCGGCCTTATAGTTGCCGGTGAGCGTGTATATCACGATGTTGACGCCGGCCCGGAAGGCGAATTCGCGCTGGCGCGGTTCGCCGGCCGAAATCGGCAGCATGGCTTGACCATCGGGCCTGATCGCCCATGCTCCCGCCATATCGTTTGAAGTGATCAGGATCGAAGATACGCCGTCGCCCGCGCGTGCCGGCCGGCTCGGCTGATCGTCGACGTTCTCAACAGGCGAGGCCTCGACCCAGAGCTGCCCAGTCGAGAAGCGACCGGGAAAGTCCTTCAACAAATAGAACGTTTTCGTCAGCACGTGGTCCTTCGGAACCGGCTCAAGTTCCGGGATGTCGAGCGATGAAAGGATATTGCGCAGCGCCAGCATGCCGGGCGAACGCGCAGCGCCACCGGGGCCTGGCGTCGCTTCGATGGCGTCACGCGTATCGAACAGCACCGTGCCACCCTGCTTCATGTAGGCGTCGATGCGTTCGAGCGCCTCGCGCGGCGGTTTCGGCGCACTGGGCACAATGGCCCAGTAGATGATCGGAAAGAACGCGAGTTCATCGCGGCCCGGGTCGACGCCGACGGGATCGCCGCCTTCGAGCGCGGTACGCTGCGCGAGGAACATCGTGAGTCCTTGCAGCCCGGCTTTGGTGATGCGATCGACCTCGGCATCGCCGGAAAGCACATAAGCAAGCCGTGTGTGCAGCGTCGACTGCATCGCGGCCTCCTCGCCCTGGGCATTTTCCTTGGCGGGGGCTTGAGCAGGCTGCTGCTGCCGGGGCTGCGCGAGAATCGTGGGCAGGTTTTGCGTCAGTTCTTGGTTCGCTTCTTGCGACCATGCCGGCGACGATCCTTGCGGTGTTCCAAGTAACAAGGTGCTTCCCAGGACAGCGAGTGCGATCGCTGCAGCGGCTGGCCGCGGCCGGCCGCGCAGCATGCGTTTAATGCCACCTGCAAGCCAGAACACAACCAGGGCATCCAGCGCCAGAAGCACCAATGCGGCGAGCAGGATTGGCCCGCGCAGGTCTTGCGGTTCGCTCATACGATAGGCCTCCTTGCGTGCATTGAGCGCGGAAATATCGAGTGGCGCAAGCCGGTCGGCCGGTGCCAGGGCGTTCACCGCCAGAAGACCTTCCGGCGGTCCATAGAAGCCGGCCGGGTGCTCGGACGTTGCGCGGCCGGTAAATCCAGTCGGAGCCGGACGTGCATTGGACGGTGGTGGACCGAACACGCCGAAGCCATCGAGAATGCGGGTCGGCGGGACCATTTCGCGTACACTGTTGCGACTGCCGCCGCCCTCGGCATCCGCGGCTGCGGTCGTTCCTGCGAGCCCGACGATGCGCTTGAGCATGTCGACGAAGGAGCCGGACAACGGCAGGTCAGACCAGCGCGTGTCGGCCGTGGCATGGAACAGAACGATCATGCCCTTGCCGCGTCGTTGCGCGGTGACGAGCGGCGTGCCGTCGGCAAGCGTTGCCCAGGTGCGTTCGTTGAGCGTCGAATCGGGTTCTGCCAGTACTTGGCGGCTCACCGTGACGTCATTCGGCACCGCCATGCCGAAGAATGGGCTCTCGCGCGAGAATGCGGCGAGTTGTTGCGGTTGATCCCAGGAAAGTGCGCCGCCGAGAACGCGTCCGCCGCGGCGCAGCCGCACCGGAACCAGGTCGTCTTCTCCGGCCGCCATCCGCGGTCCGGCAAAGCGCACCAGCACGCCACCCTCTTCAACCCAGCGCGTGAGACGTTCCTTCGACTCCGCGACATTGCCGACGTCGGCGAGGATCATCATGGGCAGGCGCTGGTCGAGAAATTGGGTGACGGCTTGCGCCGGTGAGCCGCGGTCGGCGAGGCGCACATCGGCGAATGGGTTCAGCGCCCGTGTCAGATAATAGGTCGAAGCGAGCAGCGGCTGCGAATTGTCAAGCGTGGCACCCGTGACGACGCCGATGCTGCGTCTTCGCCAGCGCTTGTCGAGCAGTTGAACAGCGCCCGCAGAAGCCTCGCCGGTAATTTCCAGCCGGGCGATGTCGTTTCTGATTTCGACCGGCAGCGTCAACTCAGTATCGGTTTCGGTGTCACTCAGGCCAAAGGAAAACGATGCGTCGCCGAGCGGCAGGCCTTTGAGGTCAAGGGCACGCACGACGCCTGAGGAAACCGATCCGGCTGTCGAGCGCAGCACCTTGACGGTGAGCGCGCCCGCACTGTTCTCCGCGGCCACGAGCGAACGCGCCGGAGGCAGGCCGCCTTCGACCACCGTGATGGTCCGG
>DATGVJ010000045.1:0-2479 GCA_035300505.1 Xanthobacteraceae bacterium | reverse complement strand
CGTATCGGAAGAACAGTGCCAGCGCTGGAACGAGCAGGATGAGCACCAGTACCTGACCGATCTCAACGCCGATGTTGAACGAGAGTAGCGCGGTCAAAAGGTGATCGCCGGCAAACTGGAAAGATTCACGCAACGCAAAGGCAAAGCCGAAGCCGTGGATGATTCCGAACGCAAAGGCGACCATCCAGCGGCGCGATAAATCTTCATCAAACGAAGTACCCAACCCACGCCCGTCCGCGCGCGACTTGGCGGCGCCGATGATATTTTCGAGCGCCATGAGAATTATTGTGACGGCGATCAATGTTTCGATCAGCGGTGGGAACCAGAGCGCATCCGGCACGAAGCCCATGGCCGACGCGAACAGTGCAATCGAATGCGCAACCGTAAACGCCATCACGATGATGACGAGCGGCCGCAGCCGCCGGAACGGAATGACGAGGCAGGCAAGAAACAACAGGTGATCGGAGCCTTCCAGGATGTGCCAGAAGCCGGAGGCGACGAAGCGCAGCGCCGCCTGATGCCAACGCGGATCGAGCCGCAATAGTCCTGGATCGCCATGAAACTCGAAGGCCCGCACCGCACCATCCGGCGGCAGGAACAAGAGCGCAGTTTCGACCTTGATGCCGAAGCGCCCGACTCGAAAGTCAAGCGCAAATTCGGACCGCTCGGACCTGATCGGAAATTCCAGCAGCACGTCGAGCAGCTGCTGGTTCCAGTAGAGTTCGACGTCGTCGGCAAGGCGCGGCCCTTCGAGGTGCCGGCGCGCCTCTTCGTAAGATGAAAAGGACTTGTCGGACGGCAGCGACACCCGGACCTGCGCAATGCGCGGTGCGCCGACGCGCGCGTCGTTCTCATAAACATCAATATTGTCGATAAACCAAAGTTGCGCCGCGTTGCGTAACGCTTCCTCCACGCGTGGCATGTCGATGTAGCCCGGCCCGCGCGTTGGGAATTCGACTTCCCGCATCGCCCCCATGGGGACACGCAGAAGAAGTTCGAGGCGATTGCCGGAAGGTTTGACGAAAGCGTTGATCTTGACGTCGCTTGGTATCTCGTGGGGGCTGGCGCTCTGCACGGTTCCGCAAATGGCGATGATACAAGCCAACAAGCGAGCCATCACGCCCGCAATACTGCCGATCGACATCACAAATTGATCGATTCTCACGAGCATCTCTCCCATTCGCCAGCCTCACTGAATGCGACTTTGCGTCAGCTGACAAGCTCCCAAAATGCGCTATAATGACCGCAATAGATCCCGCAGGGCATTGGTGCCTTCGATTTGGGGCGCGTCCCGGTGCGATCGAAAGACCAGGGAGGCTGACATGATCAAGCGACATCGCAAGCTCGTCTCCGGCGTGGCCCTCGTGGGCAGCGTCATCGCGCTCGGCATCGGCCAAGCCATATTGCAGGACAAGGCCGAGGCGCAACGCCCGATGGTGCAGGCGCCGGTTTTCGAAGTCGACCCCTTGTGGCCGAAGCCGACAGGCGGGCTGCTTTTGGGCCAGACGATCGGGCTTTGGGCCGACGAACAGGACCACATTTGGGTTATTCATCGCAGCTCGGCGACACTCCACAACAACGAAAAGGGCGCGGAACTCAATCCGCCGATCGCGCAATGCTGCAAAGGCGCCAAACCGGTGCTGTCATTTGATCCGGAGGGCAACCTTTCGCGCTCCTGGGGCGGGCCTGGCGATGGCTACGAATGGCCGCAGTCCAACCACGGCGTCCACGTCGACTATAAGGGCAACGTCTGGATCGGCGGCAACGGCGAAAAGGACGCCCACGTCCTGAAATTCACCAAGGACGGAAAGTTCCTGCTGCAGGTTGGCCACTTGGGCAAGAACGCCGGCAGCAACGATCCGGAAAACTTCTGGAAGGTCGCGAAGATCTGGGTCGATCCGAAGACCAATGAAGCCTATATCGCCGACGGCTATGGCAACAAGCGCGTGGCCGTGATCGACGCCGACACCGGCAAGATGAAGCGCTATTGGGGCGCCTACGGCAACAAGCCGGACGACGCCAAGCTCGCAAACTACGATCCCAAGGCCCCACCCTCGCAGCAGTTCCGCAATCCGGTCCACTGCGTCGAACGGACCAACGACGGAATGGTTTACGTGTGCGACCGCCAGCACGACCGCGTCCAGGTGTTCACGGCCGAAGGCAAGTTCGTCAAGGAAGGCTTCTTTGCCAAGGAAACACTGGGTTCGGGCTCAGCCTGGGACGTCGCATTCTCTCGCGATCCGGAACAACGCTTCATGTTCCTGGCTGACGGCATGAACAACCGCGTGCGTGTCATCTTGCGCGAGACGCTGGAGGAAATCACTTCGTTCGGCGACGGCGGCCGCCAGCCCGGCCAATTCTACGGACTGCACAACATTGCAACCGACTCCAAGGGCAACCTCTACACGACGGAGACCTGGGAAGGGAAACGCCTGCAGAAATTCGTATTCAAGGGCGTGAGCAGCGTCGTTGCAGGCTA
>DATGVJ010000044.1:0-26844 GCA_035300505.1 Xanthobacteraceae bacterium | reverse complement strand
CGACGGTACGTGGCGCAATTCATCTGCTTCATAGCAGCTACACTCCGATTGCGTCCCTTCTCGAAACGACAGAGCAGGTGTTGCGTGTAGCGGTGAGCTAGGTCGCCCATCCAAAAGCTGGGTGGGTGGCAGTGACGGGATGCGGTCGAGAACGTCCGCTAAATCTCCTTAAACGGTTCCGACAACGTCAAGTCTTGCCCCACGTCTGCTCCTTGGCCACAAGTAGGTTTGCGATCGCCCCTAAGCTGGCGTTCCTGCGCCCGAAGCAGTAGCATCAAAAATGCGCCCATCTGTGTCGCGGATAGCGGAACGCACGATGCTCGACGTTGAGGACCTCCGGACCTTCATCGAAGTCGTGGATGCTGGCGGCCTCACGCCGGCCGCTCACCGGCTGGGTCTCTCGAAGTCCATCGTGAGCCGCAGACTGGCCCGCCTCGAGAGCGAACTCGGCGCCCAGTTACTGGTGCGAACAACGCGGGGCATCGGGCTGACAGAGGCAGGTGCGACATTCCGCGAGCATGCCGGACGGGTTGCCGCCGAGATCGATGCAGCGCGTGAAGCCATCTCGCCAGAAGGCGACGTGCGCGGCCGATTGCGGATTTCAGCACCGCTGTCGTTCGGCGCGACCCAACTCGCGCCCGTCTTGGCCGAACTCGCGAGCCGCCATCCGAAGCTTCAGGTCCATGCTGCCTATAGCGATCGATTTGTCGATTTGGTGGGCGAAGGCTTCGACGCGGCAGTTCGGTTGGGCTACTTACCGGATTCGAGCCTCGTGGCTCGACGGATCGCGCCAATTCGCGGCAAGCTCGTAGCAAGTCCCGCCTATATCGCGGCCCGCGGCACGCCGCGGTCTCCCGCTGAACTCATTCACCACGAAGCGCTGATGCAGGGACCGCGCGACTGGCGCCTTCTGCATGGAGACCAGGTCATCAGCATCCACCCTCAGGGTAGGTTCCTTGCCGACAATGGGCAGGCGCTGGTGGCGGCCGCGTTGGCGGGCCTCGGGATCGCGATGCTTCCGGATTTCCTGACCGATCCGCATGTCGCCACGGGCGCCCTGGTGCCGGTTGTCGCCGATTATCCGGTACCCGAGGCAGGTTTGTTCGTCGTGCGGCCGCCAGGCGATTGCGTTCCACGCAAAGTCAGAGTTTTGACTGATATCCTCATAGAGACTTTTTCGTCTGCCGCGAATCGCGTTAGCATAGCGGTTTCTGCTTAATGTCCGATCGTGCCGGCGTGCGTTACCCGGGCCTTGGGGTTGATCAGGAACGCCACCACGATTGCATCCTCCAGTGCCCTCACTCGGACCTCGGTCTCGTTGACCAACAGTGTGCTCTCTTTGGTATCGAGGCTTGTCTCGTTGACATCGATGCGGCCGCGATAGGCATGGATGAAGGCGTCCCAGCCTTGCCGCTTCGGCAGAGCAACTTCGGCCCCGCGCACGAGATGGGCATCGTACAATCGCACATCGTTGCGGATGAACGATGGAGCCTCCGTGTTCTCAGGACCAGCCAGCAGCCGCCATTCATTCAGAGGCGGCGTGCCGATCTCTTTGAACTGAATATTTGGCTCGAGGTCGACGGTGTGAGGGCGCACGAAAATCTGCAATGCACGGAGCGTGGGATCGTCAGGTGTCGTGCCCTCCTCGTGCCAAAAACTTTTCCCTGCGTTCATTACCATGATCTTGGTCGGGCTCGCGACGAGCCTCGCCCCGGAGCTGTCGGCGTGTCGCACGAGGCCGTCCGTAATGTAGGTAATGATCTCGTCATTGCGGTGTTCGTGCATGGGCACGAACCCGCCCGGCTCCAAAGTTGTGTCGTCGAAGCGGGCAAGCGGGCCATAGCCGTGATCGCGATGCTCCGGAATAGCGTAACCCGGCAGATTGGGGACGATGGAAAAGAGACCGTTTTGACGGGGGTACTGGCTGCGCGATTGTTTATAGAGCATGGGGGTCTTTCCTGCATGTTGTAGTGGCGGGCCGGCGGGCGAGCTCACCGGCACTAACTAACGCTCTCCGATGCTTGTTTGCCAAAGCACCAACTGTCGGATTGCGTCTCTCCGCCGGGGCGGTCGATAGCTACCGGGACGGCCCCAGGCAGCCCACTTGAATCGTCGGAGTAGTCGCCCAGCCCTGGCGCGACGACTTCTGCCAGACAAGCTCTCATTCTATGTTCGTATCGACGTAACGGTAGCGCCGCCCAAAGGACTTCTGTGTCGCGAATACTGGAACGCCATCTGGCTCGATCTGGACGGCCTCATCCGCCGAGTTGCCAGCGCAGCGGTGTGTCCCGGCGGCGACGCGATCCCGCGCGCCTATGCTGCGTTTCACATTCCGTCGCGTCTCCACCCGGCATCGCTGCGTGGCATTGGGGCCACCATTTGCGTTTCTGATGATACCGGCAGCCGGGTTCTTCCTGCTGCTTCTGCCCATCTGGAGCATCGGCGTTATTTGTCTGCTCTTTTTCGGGCTCTTGATCTTCGGCCGAATTCCCTACGCGATCGGCGTTGCGATGTCGGCAATCGCCGGGGCTCTATCGCCGCTCGGGACGCTGAGCATGTGGAGCGTAAGCGCTGTCAGTGAGGGGATTAAGCTCGGTAAATTGGCGCGCGAGTTGATGGAGAAATGCGCAACCGACTATGTCCCTCTGAAGAAGCCATCCGCCAAATACGACCTCATCGTCTTGGACGACATCGATACGGGTGGAGAGCAAAACTACGACGTTGCCGACACGGTTGCAGTCCTGACGGGAATGCGCGTGGTCACTATCACTCGCGTCGGCCTCGATTTTCAATTCAGTGAGGCCTGGGAAACGATGGCCGAGCATTCCAATTCGTGTGTCGGGGGGCGCGACAGCGCCAAAGTCCGCCTGACGCCGCGAGGGTCGCAAAGGTCGATGGCGCCGTTAGTCGTTGACGTGTGTTTGAGACGAACCAAAATTCCGGACCCGTCGCGCAATCAGACACCGGCCATTGTTCTCAGAAACATTCCAAGTGGTGCCGATTATTGTCGGGTCACCGAGGTCGTCGAACACATGGAGAGCGGGGACGTGGAGTTGGGCCGCGTACACCCCGCTTCCTACCAGCAACGCATTTATCCCAATCCAGTCCTGCCCAAGGATGTACCGCAAGACAGTTGGCTCCTCGTGCTCCCCAGCGAGGTTCTGCGGCAGGATCTCAGCGAAAAGGCTCTCATGGCGCACGCCGTCACAACAAAGAAGTGAGGTTTGCGAAGGTGCGGAAGACTGTGACCGGCCGCACCGGGAACGACGACGCGCGGCAAACGTGACATGGCCGCCAGCATAGGTCCAACAGCGCGGCACGCAGGCACCGCGAAGCCGAATGGCCGCTTCCGGGTGACCTACTGACACAAACTCGAAGAGACCCCACCGAGGCGTACGGCACAGCCGTGCGTCACGAGCGGATCGTATCTGCCAGCATACTTCCAATTTCGGCATGCGCCGCGTCGATCTGCTCGCGCGTTTCCGTCGAGCCCGTGTAGTACACGGCTACAAGAATCGGCACCGCAACGCCGGCCGGCCAAACGATACCGATTGTGTTGGCGGTGCCATTCTCCCCGCTGCCGGTCTTGTCGCCGATGCTCCAATTTGCAGGAAGTCCTGCCCGCAGCCGCCGCCCTCCGAGCTTATCATCGATGAGCCAGTTCTGGAGGCGTCGCCGCGATGCCACGGACAGCGTATTTCCAAGAAGAATGTGACGCATATTCGCGACCATGACTTTCGGACTGGTCGTGTCACGTTCATCGCCGGGAATGGCGGAGTTCAGCGCCGGCTCGGTTCGATCGAGACGGGTCACCTGATCGCCAAGCGATCGGCAGAACCTCGTCAGCCCATCGGGTCCGCCGAGCAGGCGCAGCAGAAGATTGCCGGCGGTGTTGTCGCTCAACACAACCGCGGCGGCGCAGAGATCTGCGATGCTCATTCCGGTCCCGACGTGGTTCCTGGTCACGGGCGAATAGCCCGGCTCGACATCGGCGGCCACATACGGAACGATGGTATCGATCTTCTGATCGCCCACATCGATCAGCTTCAGCACCGCGGCTGCGGCAAGAAACTTGAACGTGCTCGTGAGTGGAAAACGCTCATCAGCGCGGTATTCGATCGCCTCGCTTGTCGCGGTGTTGGCGATCACGACGCCGAGGCGTCCGCCATGCCGCGCCTCGATGGCCGCGAGCCGATCCCGCGACGCGGGCCGCGTAGTCTGCGCGATCGCTTTTGATCCGCGTGACGTGAAGATGGAAAACGACGACGCACCAAGCAAAGCAACGCGACGGGTAACGGCGGTTATCATTTGATCTCCTCGGCACCAAACGCTGCCTTGCTTATAGGGCACCGCGATTGTGACGAAATATAGCGAGGCCGCCGAAGCGGCCCCGCTCCAACACTGTGCTCGTTGCCGGCTCCCTCGAGGCGGGCCGAGGGAGCGTCGGCTAGGGTCGCCGGCAGAGCGTGTTCGGGTCGTTGCAATTGCGCGTGGACACGACGGTCGGATTGTGGCTCGAGCCCGCGCCATGCAGCGGGGGATGCTGGACGATCGGATGAATGGTGTTGACGATGGGATTCTTCTTGGGCTTGACGGGGGTGCCGCCCTTGCCGGCGTGGGCGGCGCCGCTGGCGACGGTCAGCGTCAGCGCGATGGCGAGAGCCGAAACGATGCTGGTGCGCGTGGTCATAATCGTCTCCGAGGTTCGTTTGCGGGGCGCCGATCGCCCTATCATGCCCGCGACCTTAACCGCGGCCCGTCCGCAGCGATGTGACGGCGGTAACAGGATGATCGATTGTGGCGCGTTGGGGTCGCCTGCAGCGCAGACGATCGGCGCCTCGCAAACGAAGCAAGGAGACAATTCTTCGCATGCGCATCAGTGTTGCAGGCGAGGACGTGGAATACAACCATGTCAAGCAGCTTCACGATGTCTGTTGCCGGGGCCAGACGTCTCGTTCCATCGAACCGGCCCCATTGATATCAACCTCCATCGCGCCGACCCGTCGGTGCTCATAATAGACGGGAAGGGTCATCGCTCTTCGGGTCCTGTGTCATGCCAGAAGTCGGTCAGGCAGCCTAAGGGGCGGCCGCATCAGGCACACGAACAGCTGCCGCGCGACCGCTGGCTGTGATTGATGACGTGCGAAGATAGTCCCTCGTTTGGGGAACACGGCCATCGCACTTGAATTTCATGAAGCCTTGGGTTTCGAGGCGTTTGACCAATTCGTGGTCTGCACCCCAGGCCTTGCCGTATGGGCGCATGATCGTGAACTCGCCGGTGCCGTCGGCTGCGGCTACCTCAAGGATGGTCGCCTCATCAATACTAAGGTTTAGTTCGGATGCCTCTGTCACGGCCATCTCACAAGCCTCTGCACTCACAAGCCTCTGTAATTGTATTCACAAGCCTCTGTAATTGTGGCCGATCCACGACGTCGATTTGGCGCTCACAACCGCCCTAATCCCGGCGTTCCGAACCTGCGGCAACACCAACCTCGGTAAGTTCGTAGGTGTAGCGATCCCGCAAGCTGATCTTGATCCAATGATTATCAACGGCCTTGTTCAATCCTCGTTGGAAATCAGCATCCCTCACATCGATAAAATGATTGCGTCGAAGTACACCGCCCGCAAGAACTCTATGCTTCATGAAAATGCCGAGGATTTGGCGCCCTACTTCTTCATCAGTTACCATTTCGTGCGTCCCGCGTGGATGTCGAACCGACAATCCCACAGCTTGGCTATCGCTTCAAGCGCGGAATGAAAACCTGTTTAAGCCGCCGGCAGCTCAATCAGCTTGTTGACGCTCTGGACACCGTCGTAGATCGCGACCTGAAGCTTGGGATGGCCTTTCTTTATCACCATCGCGGCCTCTTCGGCCTCCTCGAACGTTGCAAACGAAGCTTTGGTTTGCCGGTCCACCTGCAACCGAAACTGGCCAAGCACTTGCCGCTTGCGCTGATCGAATTGTTCCGGCGCAAATTGGGCCACCTCGGGCATATTGATGGTCTTGGTCGCTCGCGTCATTTTGATCCTTCTCCGATGAGTTCTTCGTCCGCCCGGACGTGGTCGTCGTCCGTCGGCAACATTCAACGCCCTTAAACAGAAACTACCAAATGAAAATAACGGTCTCCATTTGCGTGCCGACGATCATCAGGCCTTGACGATTTCGCGCCGCGCCAGGGGATAGGTGGCACTGTCGTATAGGCGACGTATCTCTTCGAACTGATAACGCTGTTCGGCAATTTCCAGATATGTGCCGGCGACAAGGTGCGATGGGAGTTCCTCGATGGCGAAACGGATTGCGTCCGCGGCTTTTTCAAATCGACGATATCCCAACGGTTGCCGCCGCAATTTCCGGGCACTCTTGGCTGAGAACAACTCCGCTTCAATGCTATAGTCGAACAGCGCGCCTTTGTTGGCGACATCAAGACAGTTCATGGTTCAACTTTCCGACCAGGACCAAAGTCGTGTTGTGCGCGAGAAGCAATCGACGCCGCTCACAGCATACTGACGAGGCATGTCCAAACGCCGTCGTCTTGAATTTCATCAATCGTGACCGGAACTAGCGCAAGCCCCGATGGGCGGGCGGCGGTCGTGACATACCCTTCAAGGATTCGCCTTCAAGGATTCGACGCCGCACCAGCAAAACTCGATTCCGGCAGCGATCGTATCGACCTCTCGCGTATCGACCTCTCATGCGGCCAAACTCTGCTTTGACGGCTCTATACTGACAGCAATGCATTGACCACGAATGCATCGACCGCGACGTATGACTTCCAAGTCCTTCGAATTGAATAATGCATCAGGGGAACGTCGGGATGCAAGACACAACCAACACATAGTCAATTCAATGACAAAAAGCGATACCAGCCGGAAAATATATTTCGACCCGCCGTATTATTAACGTCGCGTTATGGAGATGAACGAAGACCCGCCGGAGACTTCCGGCAAGTCCATGGGGTGTAGCTGTTGGGTAGCGGCGCCCGGACCGTTATCGCATGCCGGTACATCGATTGCCCCATGGGTTGAGTCACGCGCCTGATCGTCTCCAAATACAACCAAAGCTCAACAAAATTTGCAAAATGAAGCAAAGCGTGTCTATAGTGCTGGGTTCGAGATTTTGCCGCTTTGGCGAGCCGCCCCGTTGAGGGCTTTCTCCAAGAAAACGCTTAATCTGGATACGGATCCGCACACGGAATTGTGCGGCTCGCGAATACCAAGGTGCGTTCAAAGGAGCGACGAAATGGCAACCGGTACGGTCAAATTCTTCAATTCACAAAAAGGCTTCGGCTTCATTCAGCAAGACGGTGGCGGACCCGACGTATTCGTCCACGTATCCGCAGTTGAACGCGCTGGAATGCGCGGATTGGTTGAGGGCCAAAAGTTGAGCTTCGACGTCGAGGCCGATCGGAAAAGCGGCAAGTCCGCTGCTGCCAATCTGCAAAATGCCTGAATGACGGCACTCAAGAAATCCAGGTGCCGATAGTGCCAGGATTTCCGTTTTCGGTGTTCCGAAATCCATGGTGTTCGCCGACATGATCTCGATGCTGGAACCAGGCCAGGAATTACAACGCGAACAGGATCACAAAAATGGCTCGGAAACCCGGAACCCGCGTTGAATTCGTTCTGTTCGATGTTTTTTATGAAGACGGATCCCAACGGTCAAACCGCAAGGTTCCTGGCGCCGTGTTGGGCGGCCTGGACGGCGATGCTGCCGCTCGCACGATCATTGACGAACAAGATCGCCTCATAGCCGAAAAGTCAGGTCAGCCCGCGCTCCCTATCAAGAGCCTTCGCCGCTCCGGTAAGCAGTAATAGAACCAAACGGATAGCATGGCACTGAACTTTCCAAACCTGAGCCGCTTCTACGATGCGAGGCTCTGCGCCGTCCGTTTTTGGGGCCACGACAGCGCCATGGAAGCAGCTTTCTTCGTGACTGGCGAAGCCCTCAAGCGAATCCAGCCCGGCATACATTTGGACGAAGCCGGGCTCCTCTCTACCTTCGATGCCAATCGTGGCTTGATCCATGCAGCCGCCATCAAGGCCTATGGTCGTGGCCGCAAAGGCTCCTATGCGCTGGGCAGCGCCGACTTCTGAGCGGGTTGCGATACACGGTCATTTGAGGAACGCCGTTTGTTGCAAGCGGCTCCCCTGCCTCAAGGACGGCTAAGCTTCAAAAGAACTTGGTGAAGTTGAATACCCAGAGGAAAATCAGGAAAAACGCAAAGACTGCAAACCCGAATGCATGGAGTCCATAGGGGCCTATCAGAATTCTCGACGTAGCGGAATGTTCCATAGGTCACCGGCCGTATGATTCGTTGCAACGATACGAGACCCGGCACGGTCGCAGAACAGAGCCTTGATGGCAACTCAATTCCGCACCCAACAGCACCCAACACCCACTCGGTTCGGCGAACCCTTACTATCGCTTTCTTCGGTCGGGGTCCGTGAGCGCGACAAGGAATACGATCCATGCCTCGTCGTCCGGCTCGATATCGCCAAGGCGGATTGCCTTGGCGCGCGACGCCCGCCATTTTGCCTCCTCGACTGGACGAGCTTGGCGAATATGGATGCCCATCACACCATCCCACAACGGGCGCCCCTTCGTTGCCAACACCATGAGATCGTCGCGAAAGGTTCGATCCTTCGCTCTGATTTCGGCATCCGACTGGCTATCGGCGCAAAGAGCCACAATGCCCTGGCCTTTGATCTCGGCCACGTAGATCGTCATGATAGAAGTTTCCCTTAACGAATTGCACTGCCGCACATTGACAAAAACAGAGATTGCGTTGGGCCGGAGCACGTCAACAAGTTGTGGCGGAGTCATGCCCACGCACATGATGAAAATAGGCCAAAAATCGCCGATACGAAAGGATTATTGATTACATCAGCCGCCAATAGCCTAACTGTCAACGATACGACAACCGTACATCAACACCCGTACATCACATGTGATTCGCAGGATTGATACATGCGTGCTGATCACCACCTGGATTGTCGGTCAATCCCGCGCGTTCAACACTGAGACAACGAAAGCGGTTCCGTTGATGACAAACCATTTCAGCAGCAAGCCGACCCGCCAAGTTCGTTCGCTGATCATCGCTCTGCTGATCGGCGGCGCCGGTGTCGGCGTCTGGTCGCTTTTGACCAAGGAGCCGCAACGCGCGGCCAGCCAGCAGGCCGAGAATGAGCTTCCTACCCCGTCCTCGGATGGCTTGTTTTCTCCGACAGCGGCGCAATGGGCGACGCTCACGGTTGAACCTGTCGCAAGGCAAGTGTTTCGGTCCGAGCATGTCACGGAAGGCAAGATCGCGGTCGACGAAGACCGTTCGACGCCCGTGCTCTCCCCCTATTCCGGTCGCATCACCAAGCTGCTTGCCAAGCCCGGCGACACTGTCACCGCCGGGCAGCCTCTATTCACAATCGAAGCGACCGACATGGTTCAGGCGCAGAATGATTTTATCGCGGGCATCGCGGTGCGCAACAAGGCGACGTCACAGCGCTCCTTCGCGGAAGTCGACGAGAGACGATATCGAACCCTCTCCAAGGACAAGGCGATCCCGATGCGCGACTTCGAACAGGCGCAAACCGCACTCGTCGCCGCGCAGAATGACGTGCGAGCCGCCGAGACGGCGCTTGAAGCGGTCCGCAATCGACTGCGGATACTGGGCAAGACCGACGCAGAGATCACCACGTTCGAAGAAACCGGACGAATTAATCCCGAAACCGCAATTCAATCCCCGATCTCCGGCGTCGTGGTGAGCCGCAAGGTTGGACCCGGGCAATATATCAACACGACGGTGACCGCGGACGCGGCCTATGTGATTGGCGATCTCTCGACCGTCTGGCTGGTCGCGTTTGTTCGCGAAACGGAATCGGCGAAAATACAGACCGGCCAGCAAATCAGCTTTACGCTCCTGGGCAGGCCGGGCGAGATTTACCGGGGCAACATCAGATACGTTGCCACTACAATCGATCCGATTTCGCGACGATTGATGATACGCACGACAATCAATAATCCCTCCGGCGCGTTGCGGCCGGAAATGTACGCCAGCGTCACCATCTATACAGATGAAGGCGATTCATGGCCGGCTGTTGCGCGTGACGCCGTCATCTATGAAGGCAGCACCGCTCATGTCTGGGTATCGAATGAAAATCGGACGATCGAGCGGCGGAAGATCAAACCAGGATTGATCGATGGCGGAATGGTCCAGATATTGGAAGGTCTGCGTCCGGACGAAAAAGTGATCTCCAAGGGAAGCCTTTTTATCGATCGCGCCGGCACCCACGCTTGAGCCCATCGGGCCGGAAAGAAGTCCGCCGATGAATGCCCTGGTCGAATTTGCCCTGCGCCAGCGTGTCCTGGTGCTGATGATGTTCGTCGTGATGTTTGCGGGCGGGTTAGCCGCCTTCAATCAGTTGAACATCGAGGCCTATCCGGACCCGACGCCGCCGATGGTCGACGTCGTGACGCAAAGTCCAGGTCTGTCAGCCGAAGAGATTGAACGTTACATCACCATTCCCATTGAAACGCAGACCGCGGGCCTGAAAAACCTGAACTCCATCAGAACGATTTCTCTTTACGGACTGTCAGACGTAAAGCTGCAGTTCAATTTCAACTATACTTACGAGGAAGCCCTCCAGCAGGTTCTCAATCGGCTGTCACAACTGCCCCCATTGCCAAATGGAGTTCAACCCGGGATTTCCCCGGTCAGCCCGATTGGCGAAATCTATCGCTATCGGCTTGTCGGGCCGTCTGGCTACAGCGTCATGGATCTCAAGACATTGCAGGACTGGGTCTTGCAGCGGCGCTTTCGGGCAGTGCCGGGAGTGATCGATGTGACGGGATGGGGCGGGAAAACCAAAATCTTCGAGCTGCAGGTGGATTTCAACAAGCTCATGGCTTACGGCCTGACGCTTCCACAAATGTTGCAGACGCTCAATAACAGCAACATCAACGTTGGCGGCAATACGATCAATTTCGGTACCCAATCCGCGGTCGTGCGCGGTGTCGGCCTCATCCGATCGATCGACGACCTCAACAATACGATGTTGACGCAGGTCGGAGGCAATCCCGTCCTGGTGAAGGATGTCGCATCCGCACAGGTCGGTTTTCAGCCACGCTTGGGCATTGCCGGCAAGGACGACGCCGACGACATCGTGCAGGGCATTGTGCTGATGCGGCGCGCCGAACAAAGCATGCCGACCATCAAACGCGTTGCAGAAGAAGTCGAACGTATCAATAGCGGCAACATCCTGCCGCCCGGAGTTCGGATCGAACGTATCTACGACCGCAAGGAGCTTATCGATATCACGACCAAGACGGTCCTCCACAACATGGTGGTCGGCATCGGACTGATATTTTTCCTGCAATGGATGTTCATCGGCAATCTTCGAAGCGCCATCATTGTCGGGATGACAATTCCATTTGCACTTTTTTTTGCCATCGGCATCCTGGTGGTGCGTGGCGAATCCGCCAATCTTCTGTCAGTTGGTGCAATCGACTTTGGGCTGATCGTCGATGCCACCGTGATCATGGTCGAGAGTATCTTCCGGCGGCTGGGTCACATTCACGACACGCCCGAAGGAGCCTCAGCCGCGGACATTCCCGGCGGTTCGCTGCAGGGAAAACTGCTCGCCATCTTTCATGCCGCCGGCGACGTGAACCGATCGATCTTTTTTGCGGCCGGCATCATCATCGCGGCATTCATACCACTCTTCACACTAAGCGGTGTTGAAGGCCATATTTTTGGGCCAATGGCGCAGACCTATGCCTACGCGCTCGCGGGTGGCCTGCTCGCAACGTTCACAGTCACACCTGCGCTCAGCGCCCTCATTCTCCCCGAACACGTCAGCGAGACCGAAACCTGGGTGGTGCGCCAGTTGCATCGCATTTACATGCCGGCCCTACGGTTCGCATTGGCCCACCGAATTCCGATCAGCTTCGGCACCCTCGCCCTGGTGATCGTCACGGCTGTTGCCGTTCCTTTCATGGGACTGGAATTCCTGCCCAAACTCGAGGAAGGCAACCTCTGGATTCGCGCGACATTGCCGACGACGATTTCGCTTGAGAGCGGCAACACCTATGTCAACCGGATGCGCACCTTGATTCGCAATATCCCGGAGGTGGTATCCGTGGTGTCGCAACATGGTCGTCCGGATGACGGAACCGACGCGGCCGGATTTTTCAATGCTGAATTTTTCGCCCCTCTCAAGCCTGCCGACCAATGGCGGCCTGGACTCGACAAGGATGGCTTGACGTCGGAAATCCTTGCAAAACTGGAGGATGAATTCCCGGGTGTCGAGTTCAACTTTTCCCAATACTTGCAGGACAACGTTGCCGAGGCCGTATCCGGCGTAAAGGGCGAAAATTCGATCAAGCTGTTCGGGAACGATCTGCAATTTCTATCGGACACAGCCAACAGGATCAAATCCGTGCTCTCGACTGTGCGAGGCATCACCGACCTCGCCGTATTCACCTCACTCGGCCAGCCTACGGTTCAGATCGATATTGACCGCGCGCGCGCGGCCCGCTTCGGTCTCACGCCGGGTGACATCAACGCGACCGTCCGCGTAGCCATTGGCGGAGATACCGCCGGCGACGTCTTCGAGCCGAGCAGCGACCGGCATTTTCCAATCGTCGTACGCCTGGCGTCGGAATTCCGAAAAAGCGCCGAGGCCATTCAGAATATTAGAATTGGCGTGCAAGGACCCAATGGGATTACCCAGATTCCGCTCAGCGAAGTAGCAACCGTCCAGCTATTGTCCGGGGCCTCCTATATCTATCGCGAAAAGCAGGAGCGCTATCTTCCGATTAAATTCAGCGTGCGCGACCGCGACCTCGGCGGCGCGATCCAGGAAGCGCAAACGAAAATCGCAAATCAGATCAAATTGCCCTTGGGATCGCGACTCGAATGGGTCGGCGAATTTGGAAACCTGCAAGGCGCAATCGCGCGCCTTAAGGTCGTCGTTCCCATCAGTCTTGCCATGATTGCACTGTTGCTCTGGATCAATTTCGGATCGCTTGCCGACACTTTGCTCGCGATGAGCGTCATCCCGATGGCGGTCATCGGTGGCGTCTTCGGGCTTCTGATCATGGGCGTGCCATTCAGTGTTTCCGCCGCAATCGGATTTATTGCACTATTCGGCATATCCGTCATGGACGGCATCATTATCCTGTCGCAGTATAATCAATTGATCGCCAGCGGCATGGATCGGGCAACGGCCGTCCTGCGCGCCGGCGAACTGCAGATGCGCCCCGTGCTGATGACATGCATCATCGCCGGCATCGGCCTGTTGCCCGCCGCTGTTTCATCTGGAATCGGTTCGCAGGTACAAAAGCCGCTGGCCATCGTGGTCGTGGGCGGAATGATGCTAGCACCGATCGTGATCCTGATCACGTTGCCTGTTCTTATTTCGCTGTTCTCACGCCGACGCGAGCCCGCGATCGAACGAGGCGATGCTGTGAACCCGGCTACGACGAAAGCAACGATTTCATAGAGACGACCTGCGATCGTACGCTGGTGGCCGCTCATTCCTCGACAAACGACCGCAACCTTGCCAGCGTCTCGTCCCATTGGTCCGCGACGCGATCCAGATAAGACCTGATCTTCTCGATCGGCTCCGGCTTGAACTCGAACAGGCTCTCGCGGCCCGAACGGAAGTTGCTCACGACACCCGCGCTTTCCAGTACGCGCAGATGCTTGGTCACGGCCTGCCGTGTCAACCGCGAGCCTTCGGCCAGTTGGGAGATCGACTGAGGATCGCCGCCGCAGAGCCTGGACAGCAACATCAGTCGCGTCTCGTCGCCGAGCGCGGCGAAGACCGGCGCATATGCCCTCTGCTCGGCCACGCTCCCGTGGGGACTACGCGACATGGCTCTCGATGTTCTTCATCTGCTGCGTCCATCCGCCATCGTTCCGGCGGAACGCTTCCAGTTGCCGGTCGTTGGGCAAGGCGCCAAAGCCGGATTCGGTAAGCACCAGAACTGTGCCGGTTTCCGCCGGCTCAAGCCGGAACTCGACAAGCGTCGGCGGTTCCTTTGCATAATCGACATTGGGGTCGACCGCATATGGATGCCAAGTGAACGCGAACAGCCGCTCGTGCTCCATCTTGACGACGGTCGCCTGCCAAACCACGTGCTCGTAGCCAGGGTGAGTGATCTTGCCGCGCGCAAGGTGGCCGACCACGAACGGCCCCTCCAGATCGACACGAAACCACGCGCCAAATTCCCGGTAATCGGTCAATGCGCGCCAGACACGGGCAATAGGTGCCTTGAGTTCGATGCGTTTCTCGATGCGGTCTTCCATGGGCAACCTCCTGGTTGCCCTTCTGTAACCCGAGACGGCCAAGTTACGCAACCATTTTGTTGCGTATTGATCGGCATCCGCAACGGTTGGAAGCCGCGTACGTTCAGGGCGATTTCCGTTTCCTCCTGGACGGAGGCCGTGCATGCTGCCACGCCACCTACAGCGCGCTCCGCAACGTCACTTTCACGCTGCCTTGGGTGGCGGTGCGGGCATCAATTTGTCGTCGATCTCTTTTGCCCGGATCGCAGCCGGACGGCTCGACACGCGCTGCCAATAGCGCTCGAAGGCCGGGCGTTTTTCGACGGTTCCGAATTGCATGCCCCAGCCAACATGAGAACCAAGATAGACGTCGGCCGCGGAAAAGCGATCGCCGATTACATAGTCCCGGGATGACAGAAGCCCATCGAGCGCCCCCAGTACGTCGGCGTAAGTGCCGTAGCCCGCCATCCGTTCCTTGCCGGGCGGCACCGCAAGGCCAAGCCCCTTGTTCATAGCCGCGGATTCAAGCGGCCCCGCTGCAAAGAACAACCAACGGTAATAGGGCCCGCGCCGACGGTCGCCGTGCGGCGGCGCGAGGTCTGCTTGCGGAAAGGCGTCAGCAAGATAGGCGCAAATTCCCGCACATTCCGTCACCACCGTATCGCCATGCCGCAGTGCCGGGACCTTGCCCATCGGATTGATGGCGAGGTAGGCGGGAGCCTTGATGGTGGTTTCATAATCGAGAATTTCTGTCCGGTAGGGTTGACCTACCTCCTCGAGCATCCAGCGCACCATCCGTCCGCGCGACATCGGATTGGTGTAGAAGACGAGTTCGTCGGACATACGGTTTTTCCTATTTCACTAATTCCGGATAACACAGTCTATCATCGTGGTGCACCAGAATTATGTCAGAAAAATTGAGTTCAATGCTCGGATTCCGTTGCAACCCTTCCGACCGTCACTGCTCCGCAATCGCCTTAAGGCTGCCGAGCCCCTTCTCGAACTGGCTTCCCACCATGCGGTCGCAATCGATGAAGAGCGACATCAGTTTGCCCAACAATGGCTGCTTTCCACTCATGGCCCAAGTAACGTTGGTGCCGCGGCCATTCGGCGCAAGTGTAAACTCCACTGCATTGTCCGCCATCATTGGCTTGACCATGACAAGCCGCAAGGCTACGCGCGCGGGCGGCGCCGTCTCGGTAATTTCGATCCGTCCCTCTCCGACCTTGCTGTTGCCGCTCCAGGTGTGAGCCGCACCCTTGCCGCTCTCCGGGCCGCTGTAGGAAATCTTGATCGCAGGATCTGCCTCCGCGAATGGACTCCACGTGTTCATTGACTTGAGATTGGCGATCAGCGGAAAGATGCGTTCGGCCGGCGCGTTGATTTCCTTCGTACGCTGGACGCGGAAATTGTCAGGTTTAGTCGCCGCATAGATGAGTAACGCAACAATGACGACGGCCACGGCGATGGCGCCGTACATGAGAATATCGAGCATGACTATTTCCTCTCGGTTCAAAACAATCGTATCACTTCTTGGCGGCAACCATCGCAAACATCGCACCTTGCGGGTCTCGGCATTGGACGATCCAGCTGCCGCCAGGAACCTGCATCGGAGGAAAGAGGGTTTGGCCGCCACTGTCTTTCACCCGTATCGTCGCAGCGTCGATATCATCGACATTGAAATAGTAAACCCAGCCGGGCGCCGGCACATGCGACGGCTTTGTCATCATGCCGCCGACCGGTGCGCCGCCTGTCGCAAAGATTTGATAGAGGCCGCCTGGCGTTTCAACGGCCTCCGCTTTGGTCCAGCCGAACAGGCCCGAATAGAATGCGAAAGCCCCTTCCCTATCGCCCGCGTAGAGCTCATGCCAACCGATGTGACCGGGCGTGCCGGCCGCCACCGGTGCGGGCTGCTGATCCGTATTGGGTTGGAAGAGAATGAATCCAGCGCCATACGGATCGGCGGCAACAGCAAAGCGTCCGATTCCGGGAATGTCGTCGGGCGCGCGGCGGATCGCACCACCTGCTTTCTTGACACGCTCCGCATAGGCGTCAACGTCATCGACACCGATGTAACCCATCCAGGCCGGCCCGACGCCCGCCTTGCGCGCATCCTCGGGAATTGGCATGAGCCCGCCCACCATCGTTGGGCCAACCAAAAGCAGCGTATAGCATTGACTGGACATGCCGGAATCCTTGGCCTCCCAGCCGATGACGTGCTTGTAAAATGTCTCGGAGGCCTTGGTGTCCGTCGTCATCACATCATACCAGACGAATTTCTTGACCGGAGAAGCCATGGTTTTTTCCTCTTTTGCTATAGAACGTGGCGCGCTCTTGAGACGTAGGTTTGAGCGGCGGCGATGTCACGGCGCCTTCGGACACGTTACCATCCAGGGCGTGCCAAACCGGTCATTGAGCATCCCGAAACGGTGCGCGAAAAAGGTCTCGCCGATCGGCATTGCTACCGTCCCGTTCTCGGCAAGTGCGTGATAGATGCGCTCGGCTTCAGCGGGCGTATCGACGGAAATGTTGGCGCGGAAGCCTTGAGGCGTTTTGTAGGCGTCGGGCTGATGACCAGACGGCATGGGTCCAAGACCGGCAGGCGGAGTGTCTGACCCCATCAGCACACGGTCTCCAACCTGCAGGTTGGTATGGATGACCCGCGTGTTACCCTTGAAGACCGCGGGGCCGGACGGCACGTCGCCATAGCGCATCAGCGCCGTAATCCTGCCACCGAGCACCTTCTCATACAATTTGAACGCCTCCTCGCACTGGCCATCGAAAAACAGATAGGTATTCAGATCCATGTTGGACTCCATTCTGCATTAAACACGGGATAACGTGCTTTGTTCAGTCGTTGCGCCATATCTTCGTCACGTGTCCCAAGGACGTGCTTACCGTTGCCGGTCCGACATATTGCCTGGAAATTTTTTCAGATTTGCGTCGGAACTGGGTGCGGCATCCGCCTCGGCCAGCAGATCAAGTTCCTGGCGAATATGGGCAGCCTCGGCCGGCGTGTTTGCAAGTGCGATGGCGCGGTCGAAGGCGGCGCGCGCCTCTTGGGCGCGGCCGAGCTGCTTCAAGAATGCGCCGCGCGCACCGTGGTAGTAGAAATAGCCCCCAAGTTTGGCGCCAAGCGGCTCTATCATGGCAAGCGCATCTCCCGGTCCACGGACCCTGGAAACCGCGACCGCGCGATTGAGCGATACGACAGGCGACGGCTGCATGCGTTCGAGCGTCCCATAAAGCAGTTCAATCTGCGCCCAATCGGTATCTTCGGACCGCGTCGCACGCGCGTGCAGCGCGGCGATCGCCGACTGCACCTGGTAGGGGCCCGGCCGTCCATGTCGTACCGCCTTGTCGATCAAGGCCACCCCTTCGGTGATCAGCCGGCGATCCCATAACGTGCGGTCCTGATCGTCGAGCAGCACCACAGCACCACTTGGATCAAATCGCGCGCGCGCGCGGGCATGTTGAAGAAGTACCAGCGCCAGAAGGCCCATGATTTCGGGTTCCGTCGGGAACAATCGTAACAGCAACCGCGCGAGCCGTATGGCCTCGCCGCAAAGCGGCGCACGGACGCCCTGTTCGGTGACGCTGGTGGTATATCCTTCATTGAACACGAGGTAGACCATGGCGGCGACCACACCGAGGCGCTCGCTGCGTTCGACAGCCCCAGGCGTCTCGAAGGGAACGTGAGCCGCCGCGACGCGGGCCTTGGCGCGCGTGATGCGTTGCTCCATTGCGGCATCGCTCACCAAAAATGCCCGCGCGATTTGTGATACCGTGAGGCCCGAAACGATGCGCAACGCCAACGCAATCTGTTGCGTGGCGGGGAGTTCGGCGTGACAGCATATGAACAACAGACGAAGAATATCGTCCCGATAGTCGGCCTCATCGATCTGGTCCACAGTCGGACCTTCGACGTCGGCGAGGTCCGATATCTGATCATCGGCCGGCAACGGCCGCAATCGGCTTTGGCGCCGCACCGTATCGATCGTGGCGTTCTTTCCGACCATGATAAGCCACGCCGCCGCATCGCGTGGCGGGCCATTCTTCGGCCACGCCTTGAGCGCGCGCAAGCTGGCTTCTTGAAATGCCTCCTCGGCTGCGTCGAGATCACGAAACTGGCGCAACAACGCGGCAATCACCTGCGGTCTGGCAGATGTTAGAACCGCGCTGATCCAGTCGCTGTCGTTCACGAAAGGGCCTTCCCAGGAAAGAATAAGCCAACGGGCCGGATCTCGTAGGCGCCGCCCGGATTGGCCTGTCCGAGGTCCTTCGTGATCGCAAGCGCCTCCTCGAGATTGCTACAATCGATGATATAGAAACCAAGAAGTTGCTCTTTGGTCTCCGCAAACGGCCCGTCGATCACCAATGGCGGTTCGTGGTCCTTGCGCAGGGTCGTAGCCGCAGTGGTCGGCAAGAGGCGGGCGACCGGGCCGAGTTTGCCCTGCCGCTCCAGTTTTTCCATGACGACCCCGAGCTTGGCCATGACGGCGTCGTCTTGCTCCTTGCTCCAGGCGCAAGTCACCTTTTCATCGTGGTAGCAGAGAACAGCGTATTGCATGGCGGCTCCTGTTTGAGACAAGGACGGTCGAGCGGGGCTGGAACCGACACCGTCCGAAAGATTTCTGGATGTCCCGGAAAAGGGCATTTGAGTTCTCAGCTTGAGGCAACGAATTGAAAAATGACACGCGTTATGTAGGGATTCCGGTCCAAAATGCCTACCCCACGGCGTCGCTGAATGGCTGGTTTGTTTGTTGTAATGCACCGCGCAGAGCGGAATCGTAGGGTGGGCAAAGGCGCGCATGCCGTGAACAAGCAACACACTCGATCGTCCAATGCGCGCCGTGCCCACGCGTCGGAGCGCCCGGCATGAAGGATGGACCAAAACTCAGCCTTGTTCGCGTGGGCACGGCGCGCATTCGGCTTTCGGAGTTTGTAGGACGTTCACGGCATGCGCGCCCATAGCCCGTCGAAGACGGGCGTTAGAAACGCCCTTATGGCCCACCCTACGCGCCGCGGAAATTTCGTCCGACCCATTCCCATAAAATCCGGCGTCGCCCGCACACGCGGGCGACGCCGAATGTCCATCCCAGCACTACGCCGCGCCGGAGAGATTGTGGTTGCGGATCGGCAGGCTGCGCAAACGCTTGCCGGTGGCCGCGAAGATGGCGTTCGTGACCGCCGGCTGGATCATGGTCGCACCGGGCTCGCCGACTCCGCCCCATTTCTTGCCGGGCGTCGGCGTGAGGTAGACTTCGGTCTTGGGAGCGTCCTTGAGGCGCACCACCGGATAGGTGTCGAAGTTGCCCTCGACGACCCGACCGTTCTTGACCGTGATCTCGCCAAACAATGCCGCAGAGAGACCGTAGATCATGCCGCCTTCGAGCTGCGTCTCGACGCCGCGCGGATTGACCACGACACCGCAGTCGCAGGCGATCACCACGCGTTCGACTTTGACCTCGCCGTTGCTCACCGCGACCTCGGCGACCATGCCGACGATCGAATCGTAGCTCTCATGGATGGCCATGCCGCGTCCCTTGCCGGCCGGCATAGGCTTGCCCCAGTCACTCTTCGACTCAAGGACATCGAGCACCTGCTGGAAGTCGGCACGGTGCGCCAGCAGCGAGCGGCGGAATTTTATCGGATCCTGCCCGGCAGCAAGCGCCATTTCGTCGATGAAGCTTTCCATGAAGAACACGTTCTGGGAGTGGCCGGGCGCGCGCCATGGCCCCAACGGCACATGCGTGTTCTTGATGATGCTGGTGACGCGCAGGTTCGGCAGCTTGTAGGCCGTCGTGATGAGCCCTTGAGTCGTCTGCGGGTCAAGTCCATTGCGCACGGCTTGCGGGTTGGAACTGCCGGCCGAATTGCGGATGTCATACGCAATCGCTGTTCCCTTAGCATCAAATCCCGCCTTGAACCGGATAGCCGCTTGTGTCCGGTAGCGGCCCTGGCGGATTTCCTCTTCGCGGCTCCACAACAGCTTCACCGGCTTGCCGATGGCCTTCGAGACGGCCACCGCCTGAGCGACTTCATCCGGCCGCAGCCGCCGCCCGAAGCCGCCGCCCGAGAACGTGTTATGGATGTAGACGTTCTCCGGCTTCACTCCCGAAGCCTGGGCCGCAAATGTGAGCGCCATGTCGGCGTTCTGCGTGCCCACCCACACATCGACCCGGTCACCCTGCACATGCGCCGTGGCATTGAGCGGTTCCATCGGAGCATGCGCGATGATCGGCGCGTCGTAGACCGCCTCGATTACCTTGGCGGCACCTGGCATCGCGGCATCGACATTGCCGTCGTGACGCGCGACCGCACCGGTCTGGTCAAGCGCCGTGATGTAGTCCTTGCGGAACTGCAGGCTGTCGGTTGAACCGGCCGCACCCACTTCCCATTCGATCGCAAGCTTGTCGAGCGCAGCCTTGGCGCGGAAATAGCGATCAGCCACCACCGCCACCGCATCCCGGAGCTTGACCACCTGCAGAATGCCGCGGGCCCCGGCGATCGGACGCTCGTCGACCGATTTCACCGTGCCGCCGAACACCGGACAGGCGATGATCGCGGCGTGCACCATATTGGGCACCGAAATGTCGATACCGTAGATCGCGGTGCCGTTGATCTTGTGCGGTACATCGAGCCGCGCGATCCTCTGGCCGATGAACTTGAACTGGTCGGCCTTCTTGATCGCGGGTTCTTTGTCGAGCTTGATCAATGCTGCTTCCGCCGCGAGTTCGCCAAAACGGAACGTGCGACCGGTCGGCGTATGCGTGACCTTGCTCATGGCGGCTTTACAATCAGTCGCCGCAACGTTCCAGCGCTTCGCCGCCGCCGCGATGAGACGTTCGCGCGCGCTCGCGCCAGCCTGCTGCACCATTTCGCCGGTCTCGCGCACGGCGCGGCTGCCGCCGGTGCTCAGGCTGCCATAGACCTTGTTCTCCTTGTGATTGCGGTTGGCGGAAGCATATTCCGGCTTCACGAAGGTCCAATCGCATTCCAATTCCTCCGTGAGGATTTGCGGCAGCGCCGTAAAACTGCCCTGCCCCATTTCGGCCCGACCGTAGCGGATGATCACGGTGTCGTCGGGTTCGATCAGAACCCAGGCGTTGATCTCGCCTGAATGTTTAAGCGCATCGTTGCCCCACGGCCGCACGCTCAGCGACGCGGCGTCCGCGGACGTACTCACTCCGATTGCAAGGCCGCCTGCGGCCGACAGCGTGGAGACGACGAATTCCCGGCGGGAAAGTTTCTGCATGTTCATGTGATCTCTCCCTGCTCTTTAAATTTTCATCATCGCGGCAGCGCGATGCACGGCCCGGCGCAACCGTTCATAGGTTCCGCAGCGGCAAATGTTGGTGAGATTAGCATCGATATCCGCGTCGGTCGGATTGGGATTGCTCTTGAGGTAGGCCGCCGTCGCCATGATCTGGCCGGACTGGCAATAGCCGCATTGCGGCACTTCTTCAGTGAGCCAGGCCTGTTGCACCGGATGGCGGCTGTCGGCGCTCAATCCTTCGATGGTGGTAATGTCCGCACCATCGACGCTCGCAATTGGCATCGCGCATGAGCGCACAGCCTGGCCGTTGACGTGCACCGTGCAGGCGCCGCAGGCCGCAATGCCGCAGCCGAATTTTGTGCCGGTTAATCCAATCTCTTCGCGCAAGACCCACAAAAGCGGTGTATCGCCCTCGACATCGATCTGATGGGAGGTCCCGTTGACCTTGATGTTGACCATGATCCTGTTCCGCCGCGCCCTTGACCCTCGGGTGGCCCGGCTGGCGCCGCGCCTGACCGCCCGCTTTTCGATGAATTCAACCTAGCACAGGACAGCGGCCCGGCCCAGCCGGCACCTCAGAGAAAACCATGACAAGATGTTGAACCGTTGAGGCCTTTCGCCGCTACGGGCAGACGGTGTATCGTGGCGGCAGGCTGCGGATTGAGCGGTATGCGCCAGCGGGCTCATCCCGTGATCTTACGCAGCATTCGATGCCGGCAACTTGTTTTCATGTTGCAGGCCCACCCATTGCATAAGCGCCGGAGGCGTCACGCCGATCGGCCGATCTGGAGGAGAATGCGCATGCGTTACCGGAATTCAATTTTGGCGGCGGCCTTGTCGACTGTGCTGCTCGCGACGCCGTCCCTCGCCCAAGTGGTCGACTTCGGAAAATATCCTAACTTCAAGGGCCAGTGGGTGCGCGAAGGCAACCCGAATAACTGGCGTGCCCTTGCGGGACCGGCACCGCTTACACCCGAATATCAGAAGATTTTGGAAGGAATCACGGCCGACCTGAAGGCCGGCGGACCCGGCAATTGGCCGTCGACTTTCTGCATTCCGGCCGGCATGCCCGCAATGATGAGCCTGTATGATCCAGCCGAGATCATCGTCACCCCGGAGACGACGTACATATTGATCAGCCACAACGATGATTCATATCGGCGCATTTATACCGACGGGCGCGACTGGCCGAAGGAGCCGCAGATGACCTTTGCGGGTTATTCGATCGGCAAATGGGTCGATGAGAACGGCGACGGCAAATACGACGTGCTCGAAATCGAGACGCGCTTCCTCAAGAACCCACGCGGTTACGATATTTCGGGCATACCATTCCACGCAGATGAAAAGACCGTCATCAAGGAGCGCCTCTATCTCGACAAGGACAATCCGAACGCGCTCTGGATTGACATGACCATCATCGATAATGCGCTGACACGGCCCTACGTCAAGAAGCAGAGGGTCAGCCGCAATCCCAGTCCCCAGCCGGTGTGGCATTCGGACGTGTGCTCAGAAGACAACACGCACATCCGCATCGGGAAGGAGAACTATTACCTCAGCGCCGACGGCAGGCTGATGCCGGCCCGCAAGGACCAGGCGCCGCCGGACCTGACGTATTTCGGAAAGAAGTAGGATCTGGGTAGAGGCAAAACGCGCCCTTTCTTGCGCGTTTTGCCGAAACCCATCATCACGCGTTTTCCGAAACCCATCATCGGCCCGCGGAATGCCCCTTGATGGGTTTCGCTTTTTTATTTGCGCGTCAAAAGACACGCAAATAATAGCTCTACCCATCCTACGAAAAAGGCAACAGCCGTTCGTCTTCCATCCAACCTGACCCACCCTTCCAGCCTGCACCACCCCGATCACCCCCGGCAAACTCACGAATTTGCAAGGCGGTCGGCGTAATTCCTTGAAATCTCATAAAAATCCTTCCTTGGCTTCGTTCCCTAAAAAACGAACGTTATCGCCGCTGTCAAATTGCTTCGTTGAAATATCATGAGAATTCATCATTGGGTTTGAACTTGAAAAATGGGCCTTAAAGCCGGCGCCAGTTTGTTTCGTTGATTCAAAAGAAGAATCTTACATTGGCTTCGTTCCGTAAAATACGGCGACGGTTCCTATCGCAACAATCATGCTGAACATTTCACGTCACCTTTCAAGTCGCGCGCAAGAGGCGACTTGCGATCGGACAAACTTCGCAAAACCAAAACATCGAATGGAAGAATGGTCAAGTGCGCGATGCTGTGCGTTCTTGTGCGATGTTGTGCGATGTTATAATTGCCACGCCGCAAGTTCCTCCCGCATTGCACACCTCAAGACCATGTCGCGAATTGGCACGAAACTGACAGTATTGCGATTGGCACAATGTTTCGAGGACGAGGAACGGCAGTATTTGTGACCGACGAGCTTGGCTACGCACTCGATGCAGCATTCCCAGGGCAATGTCGGCTCCGTCACATTCGCGAAACAATTTGCCTCACTGTTTCCTATCCACAGGACGCATCTGTCTTTGCTGTTCATGGGCGTATTAAACCACGAGATCGGGAACCGAAACTGGACACTGGCGTTGACTCCCAGGTGACGCGTTTAGCAAGCAGTACATCTAGCAAGGAGTACATCGCATGTGTCAAAATCCGCAAAGCCGTACACGAGCACACAAACCGGGCGTCGCCACCAGTTCGGTCGTTGCAATAATGTTGGGTGGCCTCTTACTGGCGAATAGTGGCTATGAAGCGTCTGCTCAAGCAACTCCCGCCATTACTCCCCCCGCTACTGCTCAACCCACGCCATCCACCGCGAAACCGCGTCCCGTGGACCCACCGGTAACTACAGGTCAGGACGAACACACCACACACGCACCAGTGCCAGCCCCGATCGCACCTCCGGTCACGCCACCGTCCGAACCCAATGCAACATCGCCTGCACCGAAGAAATAAAAAAACGTGCGAACATAAAAAAACGTGCGTACATTGAGGCTGCCCCGGCGTAAAAACCGGGGCTTTTTTTCGCCTATGTGGACTGCAGCCCGAATTACGCTCGATCACGCGCGCAAACGCGCATGATCGCTCGCCATCCGGGCTACAATCGAAATCTTACCGTCCCGTCGCGGCGCACCTGCTCCACCAGTCCGACTTCCCATTGCAGATACTCGCGCATGGCGGCCTCCGGGTCATCGGTGCGTTCGAAGGCTTTCAGGAGAACGTCGTCCGCGCGTGAGGCGAGACGCTCCTGATCGGTTTCAAGCCGGTGCCCCGCCGCACGCCACGCATCGGTGCCGCCCGGCAAGACCCGCACCGGCGCACCTGTCACTTCCGCTAATTCCGCAGCGGCGAGGCGCGCCGTCACGCCATCGGGCGATGTCAACACATAGAGCGGCGAGGATGGCAAGCGTTTTGAATCTTGCGCAAACCGTCCCCGAATTGCAAACCAAGCCCCCGGTATGTGGCCGGCGCGATAGTGACGGCTCGTTCCGACATCCACGACCAGGGCGGCATCGCATCCAAGATGCTTCGCCAATTCATCGACGCCGATCGGATCAACTGCAACCCGGTCGAGACCGAGCACATGTTCGGGCGCATCGCCGTATTCGACATCCACAATTGGTGCGGCTTCATCGAGCACGTACACATGTGCAAAGCCCATGCGGACGAGCCATGACGCCGTCGTGCGGGCGCGCACGCCATCGCTGTCGGCAAGCACGATACGGGCTTGGCGCACCGCGATAAATGTATCCGTTGCCTGTACGAGTTGACCGCCAGGCGCCGACAGGAATCCTTTGCGATGGCCGGCGCGGTATTCGCCCGGATCGCGCACGTCAAATCGATAGAGCGTGCGCGCATCGGTTTCGCGTTCGAAGCAATCGAGCGTCGCACCGTCGATCACGTTGATCCCGAACCGCGCGGCCAATCGTTGCGCCGCCTCCCTGGCCCACGCGGCGGCCCGCTCGCCCGGCAGGCTTGCGACCTTGTCCTGACCGCGTGCGATTTTCATTCCGGCGAGGTGCCAGCCCTGGGTGCCGTCCTTGAGCGACAGGATTTTGTTCGGCAGGCCCGCATCGATGAGAATTTGCGCCCCGATGATGCTGCGCGTGCGCCCGCCGCAATTGACGACGACCAATGTGTCAGGCGAGGGAACGGCCTCGCGGCCGCGCAACACCAATTCGCCGCCCGGACAGTCGATCGCGCCGGGAATACTGATCCAATGATATTCGTCAAAGGGCCGGCTATCGAGCAACACGATATTTTCGCGAGCCTCGATGCGCCGCTTGAGGTCGGGACCGTCGATATGCGGTGTGTGGTAATGCGCCTCGACGAATTCGCCGAATGCCTTGCTCGGCACGTAAACGCCGCTGAAGATTTCCAAGCCGGCCGACTTCCAGGCCGCGATGCCGCCACGCAGGATGGCGACGGATGAATAGCCGTGCGCGGCGAGCAGGACCGCGGCCCGCTCGCTGAGGGTTTCGTCGTCGTCACAAAGGATGACCGGCGTCGCGCGCCGCGGTACCAGCGCCGCCACCAGCCGCTCGAAGCAACTGGTCGGCACATTCGAGGCGCACAGGATGTGCGATGCTCCGAACACACCCTCCTCGCGCACGTCGAGCAAGGCTATTTCGGTTTCGCCCATCAGCCTCGCGTGGAGTTCCCGCGCGTCGATCCGGGCGATTGCACTGTCCATGCGCGATTCCGCTAATGTGTTAGCTCGGCCGGCTGATGGTTCGAGACGCCGCGCGAAAAGCGCGGCTCCTCACCATGAGGCCCGTAGGGTTCCGCGTTTGTAACACAGTCGTGCTGCGGCTATTCCGCCGCGACCTGCGACGCACGAATGAATTGCGAGACCCAGACGTTTCTCTTGCGGACATTCTCGCGATACATCCCCTCGAACTCAGCTTCCGGAAACGAATGCGTGCTCGGGCGCGCCACCAGGGCCTTGGCCCAAGCTTTGAGCCGCGGAAATTTCTCGATATGGCCAAGCGACCTGATCCGGTCGAGGTAATAATAGCGCTGCAGGAAAGGCGCGTACGCGGCATCCACCAGCGAATATTTGGCGCCATTGAAATAGGGCCCTGCGCCTTTGGCGTCCGAGTTCTGCTTCTCGAGCGCGCGCTCGAGCCGTTCGAACGGAATTGAAATCTTCGCCACGGCCGCGTTGTAATCTGCCTCGGTCTTGGAATAGGCCGACCCGGTCACCATGTCGGCAAACGTGGGCACATAGTCGGTCCAGGCGCGGTTCACCGCCCGCTCCACCGGATCGGAAGGGTGCAGCTTGGGTTCGACAGTCTCGTCG
>DATGVJ010000043.1:0-25314 GCA_035300505.1 Xanthobacteraceae bacterium | reverse complement strand
TAATCGCTCCATGTGATGTTGTAAGTCGCACCAGCGTATTTGCCGTCGCGCGGCAAGTGCTTGTCGATCAGCTTGAGTTCCTTGACCACGATACCCGCCGTGTAGGTATCCGTGCACATGCTCTGATGTCCGATCGAGATGTCGATCGTTTCGGGCCTAACCGTCGCAGTAGCCGACAAGAGCAATGCAACCGCAAGACAAGACCGCGTCGTGTTCATTGGAACTCCCCTTGGGACGGAGTGAAGGACTGCGAAGGTTAAGAATTCTGATGGTTTTCCTCATTGACAGCCTTGCCGGCTCTAAGCGCCTGAGTGCTTCTCCCTCGTATAACCATCTTCAGACGGTAATTGTTGCACCGCAAATCCAGACAGCGGACGAAGGTCGATTAGTTGCCAAAAAAGGTTTACTACTCAGTGTTTCAGCAGAGACTGCCAAAAAAACAGCCTCGTCGATTAATAACGGCTCACTTGTTTGCGCCCTGCATCGTCGCCAACAGGTCTGGACGGCGAACGATGATTTGCGACTTTCGGCACACGACGATGCCTTGTTCCTGCAACCGCTTCAGGTTGATCGTGACCCACTGCCGCGTCGCGCCGACCATGTGGGCCAGGTCCGCGTGGGTGAATGTGGCACTGATGATGATGCCCTGGTCGTTTTCGACGCCGTAGGTATCGACGAGATGAAGAAGAAGATGCGCAAGCCGCTCGGTGATTGAACGCGTCCCGAGCATCTGGGCGAGCATCGAATAGCATTTACCTTTGAAAGTCAGACCCTCGATCAGACCCAGCGCGAGCGATGGGATCTGTTGAACGAGCGTGCGCAGGGTCTTGCCTGGGAGCAAGAGGACGCTGCTGTTGCTGGTGGCTACGGCGGACCACAGATGGGCGCCAGCGCCAAAGATCTCCGGCCCCCCGACAAAATTGCCCGCACGCCAATACGCGAGCGTAATCTCCCGTCCCGATGGCGCCTCATAAAACACGCGGATCCGACCCGACTCGATAAGATAAATGCCTTCGTGAACCGTGCCCTGTTTGAAAACAGTTTGCCCGCGATTGAGTACACGGCGGCGGCCGTGGCTGGTGACCAGACTGCGCTCCTGCGGCGTTAGCGACGCAAAAAGCATTGGTGGCCCGCCCACCAGTGCGTGCCTTTCGGCCAACAGCAGAGCGTGATTTTCGCCAGTATGCGGCACTTGGGAATGCGGGCTCGCCGAAGCCGTATAAAGCTGCGCGATTTCGGCCTCAGGACCTCGCATCCCGGTCTCCTTGGTCTTGCGTGGCCGCAAGAAAAAGCAAGCATAACTTATGCCAGTCCTATCAACAGCGAATCGACGACGACGTTCTTGAACCGGCGTACCGCCATGGCGATGGTCGAATACCCGGCATGCGCTTCGAAAATCGCGAAAAACACATGACTTTCAGATAGTTCAGGCGCTCGATTGCATCCAATCGTTGTCGGCACCAGCTTGCACCATATGGCACGGTAATTTCCCCGAAGGCGCAGCGACGTCCTGCCGCAGATTTGTGACGCACGCATATCCCGCGAGGTCCAATCCAAAGCCAGCATGGATGGAGTCATCGTCCCGCTACGCTTAATTCTTCAGCTGTCTCTGCCAAAAAACTGAGCAGTCAGAACTTTTTTGGCAACTAATCGACTGTTGCAAGCAGTCTGCAATTGCAGCGCGACCAAGGCTGCCCAAAGAATGATCACGCAACAGAAATCAACCAGGAGTCATCTATGCCATCGGGAAAACCAAACATCCTCTTCTTCCATGTCGACAATCTTGGCATGGGCGAACTCGGCTGCTACGGCGGCGGGATACTCCGAGGTGCGGACACCAAACGCATGGATAACTTCGCAAAAGAAGGTGCCAAGCTGACGCACTACGTCGTTGAACCACAATGTACGCCGACGCGTTCGGCCTTGATGACGGGGCGCTACCCGATCCGCTCGGGCAACCACACGATCGCACTGGGCGGAAATGCTGGCGGCATCGTGAGTTGGGAGAAAACCATCGCCGAAATTCTTGCCGATGCCGGATATGTCTCGTCGTGCCTCGGGAAGTGGCACATCGGAGCGGAAGACGGACGCTGGCCGACGGATCACGGCTTCGACGAGTGGTACGGCCCGCTGCGTACCTATGACGAATGCATGTGGCTCGAAGATCCTCACTACGTCCCCGAACGCGACGGCTTCTCCCATATGCACGAGGGCAAGAAAGGCCAGGGCGTCAAGCCGATCCTGTCTCAGCAGCTCACCATGGAAATGAAAAAGACCTGCGACCTCGAATATCAAAAGCGCGGTATCGATTTCATGAAGCGCAGCGTCGCAGCAGACAAACCGTTTTTCCTCTATTTCAATCACTCGCTGATGCATTTCCCGATGAGTCCGCGCGACGAATTTGCGGGAAAGAGCACGAATGGAGAATGGGGCGATTGCCTCTTGATGCTCGACCACGACTTCGGTGTGCTGCTCGACCAACTCGATGAACTTGGAGTTACCGACAATACAATTGTCGTCATGTGCGGCGACAACGGCGCCGAGGACCACCTGGTCGGACGCGGAACCGGCGGATTCTTCGATGGCTCGTATTTAAGTTCGGCAAAAGGCGGCATTCGCACGCCATTCCTCATTCGCTGGCCGGGCAAGATCAAGCCGGGGACCGAAAGCAACGAGATGCTTCATGTCACCGATATGTTCACCACGCTTTTGGGCTTCGCCGGGTGCAAGGCCCCGCAAGATCGGATCATCGACGGCATCGACCAGGGCCCCTTCTTGCTCGGCAAACAGGAAAACTCGAACCGCGATGACTGCATGGTCTGGCTCAATGAAGAACTTCACGCGATCAAATGGAAGGACTTCAAGATCAACTTCAAGCGCCAGCAGCACTTTCACGACCCGGAACTGCCGTTGGGTTTCGCCCGCATTACGCACCTCAAGGAGGATCCGAAGGAACGCGAAGCCGTGAACCAGCGCTATGTGCGCTGGTGGGTGATGCAGCATGCACACCGTGTCGTCCGGAACTTCGAGGAAAGCAAAAAGCGGGAGGAACTCATCCCGACCGGATCGCCACTCGACTTCGTACCAAAACCTTATGCGCGAGCTTAGTCCCTTGCTCGCCGAGAAAGCGCTCGCGCCTGAGGTTGGGGGGGCGTTGCGCAAGAACATCGTGGAAAGCGACGGTCCTGCGAGTAGCAACGATCTAAAGCAGGTCATTGCGCCTGGACAATCGAGCCGGGGATCCATGATCCATATCCCCGGCGGCAGCTTTCTCATGGGTTCCGATGCGTTCTACCGCGAGGAACGCCCGGCGCGGCGGGAAATGGTGCACGGATTTTGGATTGATCCCTATCCTGTGACCAACGCCGCGTTCCGGAAGTTCGTGAGCCACACGGGCTACGTCACAGCCTGCGAGCGTCAACCCGATCCCGCCATGTATCCTGATGCCGACCCCACCCTCCTGGTGCCGGGTTCTGCGGTATTTCGAAAACCAAAAGGCCCGGTTGACCTGCGTGACAATCGGGCCTGGTGGGAATACGTGCCCGGTGCAAATTGGCAGCACCCGGAGGGGCCGGACAGTTCGATTGCAGATCGCGACGACCATCCGGTGGTTCACATCGCTTACGAGGACGCATTCGCCTATGCGGCTTGGGCGGGCAAGGAATTGCCAAACGAAACAGAATGGGAATTTGCCGCCCGCGGAGGACTGGACGGTGCGGCCTATGCCTGGGGTGACTCACCCGCGCTTAACGGGCGCGTGATGGCCAACACGTGGCAGGGACGGTTTCCTTGGGAAAATCTCGCATTGGATGGATATGAGGGAACTTCTCCGGTCGATGCCTTTCCGCCCAATGGCTATGGGCTCTACGACATGATCGGCAATGTCTGGGAATGGACCGCAAGTTTTTTCACGCCAACACGAGCCGGGAACATCAAACAATCCTGCTGTGGCACAAGCGAGCTAGGCCACAACAACCCTCGCCGCGTTGTGAAAGGCGGCTCACATCTTTGCGCTCCCAACTTTTGCCTGCGCTACCGGCCAGCCGCGCGCCAAGGGGAAGCGGTTGACACGTCGACCTGCCACATCGGAGTTCGCTGCACTGTGCGCATGTAAACATCGGATGGGCCGCGGTCCCGTAGGATGGGTAGAGGCAAAACGCGTTCTTACTTCACGCGTTTTGCCGAAACCCATCGTTCCAATGACCGCGAGAAATGATGGGTTTCGCGATAACGCGTGAAGAACGCGTTATCGCTCTACCCATCCTACAATCATAACCTCAAAACGTCCCGATCGGATTGGTTGGCGAACCGGTGCCGCCGCGAAAGGGCAACGGCGACGATGTAAGCAGGAATTCCCACCGATTGCGGGCGGCCGCCGCATCGCCCAGAGCCTCGAGGTCGGCGTTATCGAAGAGATGGACGCCGAGGTAGAGAAGCGCGAAGTCATGTACGGCTCCCGTCAGGTTCGAGGGCGAGACATATTGCGGATGATCGCTGCCGAGGATCGCGATGTCGCGCTGCTTGAGCCAGGGAATGACGGAAGGATGAAGACCAGCCGACCGGCCGCCTTCGGCGCGGCCGCGCAGCCACGGACCTTCGGCCTTGCGGCGCGCCCACACGCCAGTGCGC
Organism: Xanthobacteraceae bacterium; assembly: GCA_035300505.1. GTDB lineage: Bacteria > Pseudomonadota > Alphaproteobacteria > Rhizobiales > Xanthobacteraceae > VAZQ01. Next base: position 20,685 of record DATGVJ010000043.1, on the reverse strand, counting down.
ACCCAAAGGGCATCGCCGGGCCCGACCTTGATGCCCGCCTTCTGCTCCCACGCCTCCAGATCCTCGATATAGATCGGTGTACCGGGCTCCAGATAGGGAACTCCCTTGAGACGCGGAATATCGAGCAGGACGCCGCGCGTGAAAATTCCGTTCTTGAGATTATGAATCGAATTCTTCTGATGCCCGCCTTTCAGGACGGCATCACGGTCCGGCTTGTAGCCGTTGTAGAACACGCCGTTGTCATTGATATGCGCGAGCGAATCCAGATGCGTGTGGGTTATTCCATGATAACGAACGCCAAAGCGGTCGTTGCCGATGGCAAGCATCTCGTGCTCATAGGGGAACGGATTGTCGACCGCCTTGACGGTGTCGGCGTCACTGGCAAGCGAAACCGAGAAGCCTTCCTTCACAAGGGTGGCCGCCTCTTTTCGCTTAGCAGGCGTGATCAGGTTCATGGCTCCGATCTGGTCGTCGGCGCCCCAACGTCCCCAGTTCGACAGGCTCTTCTTCCAGCCCTCGTATTCGGCCGCGGTGACGTCGCGTTTTGGCGCCGGTTGCGACGCCAGATTTCCCGCTGTCAGTCCGATAATCGCAAATCCCAATAGACCAGTCGCAACAATACTTGACGTAACAGTATTTGACGCAAAGCTTCTCATGTTGCCCTCCTCCGGGTTCGGGTCCTTTGTCGTGGCCCGACGCGATTGTACGCCACCTGGAGCGAATGCGGCACAGACTTTTTCGACACTATCGGCGGGAGCGATCACGCCTCGTAACGGAAGATCCGGAAAAAATCCGTGGGATCAACGAATACCTGCCGCGCTTGTGCGAAGCCGGCCTCGCGACCAAGCTCAAGCCAGACCTCAGGGCTTTCGGGGAAATCACAGGTGGCGACATGGTGCCAGATCTGATCCCATTCGTCATCCGTAAGCACGTTCCACAACCGTTTGTTGACGCGCTGGAATCGATCAAGAAAGCCTGCACGATTTTCGCCCGGCATTAGTGTCGGCTCGTAGAGCATGAAGGTACCTTCATCACCCGCAGCACCACGGATTGCCTTCATCAAAGCGAGCTTGTCATGGACCTGAAGATGATGGATCGAAAGGCTGCACCAGATGGCGTCGGCATGCTCCGGCCGCTGCATCATGGCTTCCACGAAATCGCGGTGGTCGAGATCAACTTCGAACGGCAGGGCGGCAAGATTGCGGGCGGCAAGCTCAAGGGCTGGTTGCGACAAGTCGATACCATGATAGTGGCGCACCTTCGTGCCGCGGAGCGCGGTCTTCATCATGCTGGCATCGCCGCACGCAATATCGAGAAAACTGATGTCGCCGGTGAACGCATCGTTCAGGGAATCTTGCAGGAGCCCACCGACTTGGGCGTGGCTGAGGCAATTGCTGTCGACGAGCTTGCGGTATGTCGCCCACTGCTCCTGGAACTGACCGAGCGCCGCAGCGTCTACCACCGCGCCCGCCGGCTGAAACTCATGGATGTGTACGTTGACCACAAATCGCCTCCTTGCTGAATGGATCGGCCAAAACCGACATCAGCAGGGAGCACGGAAGTTCTTCAATTTTCGTTTGCCGGGGGCCGTGGTCGCAAGCGGTGCCGACAGAGTTCTCACGATCCTTAACGACCCACCAAGATAGACCGTCAATTCACGGTCGGCCATTTAACGATCAAGAAAGGGACAGGCCCCAACTATTAATTCGGGCCTGGTTCTTTCATGCCCTCACTGCCCCGCGATCTTGAACTTCTGGATCCTCCGCCCGCGGTTGTCGGCAATATAGACATTGCCTTTGGAATCGACCGCGATGCCGTGCGGCTGGTCGAACTCGCCCGGGTAACGGCCGACGCGGCCGAAGCTTCCGAGCATCTTGCCGCTCTGGCGCTCCATGATCTCGATCTGCCCGCTGTTCTGGTTGACGACGAACATGTGCCGCTGTTCCGGATCGGGCGAGAACGCTATCGCGACCGCGGCACCGCCATTCTCATCGGCCTTGCCGGCGGCAGGTGGTGTTAGCGGCTTCCACGGCACGTCGAGAGTCTTCTTGAGGCTTCCCCGCCTGTCGTAGATCAGGATTTTTCCGCCGACGCGATTGCACACATAGACCGTTCCGTCATTGGCCATGATCATGCAGTGCACGGTCGTCATGCCCTCGGGCTGCCATTGGCGCAAAAATTTTCCACTCTGGTCGATCACCGCGACGCGCCGGTTGCCGCCGGCGCTTTCGCCATCGGAAACATAGACATCGCCATTTTGGCGATCGACATAGATGCTCGACGGCATGAAGAATTGCGCCGCGTTGGAATTCAACGGCGTGCCCTTGGCGGTGCCGTCGGAGGAATCGAACACGCCTTTCTTGCCGATCTGGGATAAGAGCTTTGAACCGTCATGGCTATATTTCTGCACCATCCCGGAGGGCGAACTCGCGATCCAGACATTGTCGTCCTTGTCGAAGTGGCAGCTGTGCAGTCGCGGATCGAGCAGGTTGGCATCGCCCCAGGAATTGACGACATTGCCGGCCGGATCGAATTCGATCACGGACGGCGCCAATTGCCCACCCAGCAATTCACCGTCGAGCACGTCTTGCCGGTTGAGGATGAAGACGTGGTCGCGTGCGTCGACGCAGGTGCCACCCAGGCCGCCAATGACCCATCTGTTGGGCAACGGCTTTGGCCAGGCCATGTCCACCTCGTAACGCGGCACATTGCCTTGCGCCAGCGAAGCGGACGGAAATGAAATCCCGGCGACGACTGCAGCAACCGCACAAGCGGCAACCGCGGCGGCATGATTCAAGGCGCTCACTTTCATCCTCCCATTCTATCAATCTGATGCCGTTATCAATCGGAGGGCAGGTGCGCCCGACATCCGAATTTTGCCATTCTTTGTTGTTGCGAATTACCAAGCTTAGAACGGCCGGCCGCCGTCGCGGCCGACGTTGATACGATCCGACGTGAACGTGCCGTCCGCCTGCTTGACCGCGGCCTGCATGGCAAACTGCACACCCGCCTTGACGTCGGCCTGGCTGCCGACTTCATAGCGCACGATATGCGCATTGGCGGGAATGACGATGCGCTTGTCGCCTTCCTTGTACTTGACGATGAAGCTCGGCTCGCCGCCGCCCGCAGACGCCAGAACCGCTCCGGTCGGCTCGACAGCGCCATTGGTCATGGTGCCATTCTGAGCGCCATACCAGCCCGGACGATGGCCGTCGCCCTGGCCGCGCTGCGATTCCGCGAAGATGTGCACTTCAACTGCCTTTTGGCTGCCGTCGGCCTGCGGGACCGCGCCGCTGCCGATATAGGCGCCCGGCCTGATGTCGGCGACCGTCGCCTTCAGCACCGCGGTGACGATCACCTTGTCGGCGAGCTTGATCGTGAGCGGAGAACCGTCGCGGGCCTTGGCAAAAACCATGTTGCCGTCGACCCGTTGAATTTCGCCAGACAGGCGCTGGGGCTGCTGGGCCATGACCGATGTAGCCGACAACACCGTGACGGCGAGTGCGGCGGTCAAGAGACGTGATACATTCATGTTTCCTCCTGGAAATCTACGTGCGGCTGCGTTCGAAACGAGATTGCGCATTTTTCTTTGGATCGGCAACAGCCGGTGGCCACGCTCACACCATACTACGAGGCCCCCGCAATGCGAAGGTCCCGTAGCCCTTAATGAAACAGGGCGGCCCAAGAGCCGCCCTGTCGGTATCAAAACCCGCGATGTTATTGGGGCGGGGGAATTTCCTTTTCGACCTGGATGGCCCCAACGTCGAGCGAACCGTCCGGGAGCTTGGGCGCACCGGCCACGAACACCCGCAGGCCGGGCTTGAGGTCGTCCTTGGTCGCTGCGACCGTAGTGGCGATAATGGTACTCTTCGAAATGAGGATCTTCTTTTCCTCATCCGGCTTGCCCTGCACCTTGTACTTGACCGTGAGCATCTGGCCATCGACGGCGGCCACTGATGTCTCCAGTGCGCCGTTGGTCATGAAGCTGTTCGGCATCAGGTCCCAGTCGCCATGGAAGGAGTTGAACGGCAGATTTGGCGGGAAGATGCGCAGTTCCACCGCCTCCAGCGTGCCGTCGGCGCGCGGACGCGACGTGATGGCCACATTGTTGCTGGCCTTGACGTCGGCGAGCGCAGCCTTGACGACGCCACGCACGCCAGCATTGTCCTTGAGCACCAGTTTGAGGCTCGTGCCATCGCGGCTCTTCACCATCACGGTGTTGCCGCTCACGCTTTCGATGGTCCCACGCACGCGCACGTTTTGCGCCTGCGCGGATGTGACCGCAAAAGCCGCGACCACAGCGGCGGCGGCCAGAACTCTTGTTACCGTACTTTTCATCATCGTACCTCCCTGGTGGATGTGCCTCGCAGGCGAGGCACCAGCCCGTTGGGGCTGATTGTCATAATTGGCAATGTCAGCCTGCCGGTGCAAGGCAGGCAACGCTATGCCGCCAGCCGCACCTGGTCATTCTATTGTGTTTGACGGAAGCCCGCCCGTCCAGTGTCATTTTCTTGTAACTTGGCGCAGATCGACGCACGGACATCGGACCAATTTGGGTTCGATTTGGCCAAAAACTCTGTGTTCGTTCTGTCTCAGCCCTGCTTTATGTAGATTGATAGTTGAGTTATATTACAATTCACTATCATTAGATGCAGCAACGGATCAACGCGAGGATCACCGCCCGATCGAGAAGCCGGCGGCGTAGATCACCAGCGATACAAAAAGCGCCCGGCCGGTTTAGGGCTTCGGGCGCAATTCGAATTGAACATTTCGCCAATAATCGATCCGCAAAGCACCGTCAAACAAAATTGCTGTGCGAAGCTGTGCGATCTTGTGCGATTCTGCGCAACCGCCCGCATGACGATGAGTCCTACTGTCGCATACGCAGGTCACCTCACGGCCGTCATTCCGGATGAGCGCCCCTTCGGCGCGAGTGCCGACATAACGGTGGGGGATACTGACCTCCGACCTACGGATTCGAATAAGGCATTCCGACGCCTGTCCTCAGTCCGGTTTCAGATTGCCGGCCCGGATCACCCTGCCCCACGTTTCAATGTCGCTTCTAATTTGTTTCGTGAACTCCTCAGGCGTGCTGGCGACCGGCTCGAATCCCAGAACCGCGAACCGCTCTTTTACATCCTGTGTTGAGAAGCTTTTCGCGATCTCGCGATTGAGCACGGCGATAATGTCTCTTGGCGTTCGGGCTGGTGCCAGGACTCCCACCCACTGATCGCCCTTTGTCTCAGGGTAGTTTCATGGCAATGCCTTCCGGTTTTGCGCGATCGTGATAACAAACTGGAACGCCGCTGGATCGCAGGTCTACTCCGCCTTGATTTTGCCGGTTCGGATCACTCTCCCCATTTCTCGGCTTCGTCGGCGACAAGCGGCCCTAGCGGACCACAAACCGGTAACCCGCATGGCATCCGGTGCACAAACCAAGATGATCGCCAAGCATCGTGGTAATTTCCCGGATCGGTTTGCCCGCCCGAGCCGCCGCCTCGATCTGATCGAAACCCACATGCGTGGCAAGGCCATTACGCTTGAATTCCAGCGGAATCTTCACCAGCGTGCCGGCGGAACGCCATGCGTCGCCGAGGTCCCGACCACCTTGGCCGCCGCCGCGATGGCAACCCAGAGAATGAGGGAAACTAATCCAATTTTGTTGCGCATCATTCCGCCTTGATGTTTGCAGCCTCGATGATCGGCGTCCAGCGCGCGATCTCGCTCTTGACCAGCATCTGCAACGCCATTTGGCCGCGTCTCGACTTGTCGGGAATGTCGTTGGCGATTTCGGCCAGGCGCCTGCGCACGTTCGTGTCATCGAGCGCTCTATCGAGCGCGTCGGTGAGCTTGTCGAGGATCGGCTTCGGTGTCGATTTGGGTGCAAACAAGGCATTCCAGGCGGACGACTGGAACTCGGGAAGCCCGGCCTCGCGAGTCGTGGGCACGTTCGGCAGTGCCGGACTGCGTTCGGCCGCCGCGATCGCATAAGCCTTGATCGTGCCCGCCTGCAACTGCGGAGCGGCGCCGAGCACATCGGTGCACATGTAGTCGACCTGACCGCCGACCAGGGCAACCATGGCCGGGGCTCCGCCATTGAACGGCACCAAGGTCGGTTTCACACCCAGGATCGAATTGAGCAACAGGCAGTTGGTGAAAAATATCGAGCCGACACCGGCATGCGACATGTTGAGCTTGTCGAAGTTCGTTTTCACGAAGGCAACAAATTCGTTAAGGTCGTTCGGAGGAAAGTTCTTTTTTGCCGCGATCACCATCGCATACTCCGAGGCCAAGCCGATCGGTTCGAAATCGACATCAGGCTTGTATGCGAGATTTGGATAGAACGCGACCGCAGCAGCGTGCGTCCCCATTTGGCCCATCTCAATGGTGTAACCATCCGGATCGGCGCGCATCGCCCGGGTCGACCCGACAGTACCGCCGGCGCCAACGACGTTTTGCACCACAAACTGCTGGCCCAGAGTGCGTGCCATATGGTCTGTGATGATCCGGGCGGCAACGTCCGTCCCGCCGCCGGGTGCGAACGGAACGATGACCGTGATCGGCCGCGACGGATAGGTTTGCGCCCATGCAAAGCGCGAGACGGCCGGCATCGCGACAGCGCCCGCGGCCAGATGCAGAAATCGACGGCGTGAAATTTCTGCTGCTATCATCGGCGTACCCTCCTCGATCGGTGAAAGTAGCATCCGGCCTCGCGAAGAATGCGCCGTACTTCGCGCGAAAAGTCCGCCACGACTATGCGACCATCAGCTCAGTCTGCTTTCGGCGCAAGTGTTTGTAGCGCGGCCGTCGCCAATGGTCCATGAACATCGAAAACAACAGATTTTACAATCTCTTCTGGCTTCGGGAGCCAGCCAGCATTGATGAACTTAGAATACTTCAAAGCATAAGTGGATCAATTGCGACCCGTTTTCGTCGAAATAGGCTCCAACTGGGCCGGCGCAAAGTGCGGCGGTTACAGTGCGTCGACAAACAGACGTCGTGCTGTGGCAGTCACCGCTCACGGGGGGTGCTCGCTAGCCTGTCAATTTCGCGGCATACGCATGGTGCGATGAAACCAATGCGAAACTCATGAATGGCCTCGTCCGGCGTCATTTCCATCGTTACGTCAAATTCCTCCGAGCTCCATCGAAATCTCTCCGTAAACTGGAGATCGGGGGCGTTCTCTTTGATGCGGACGAAGTCCATTTCGAAACTCCCGGATCGCGCCGCGCAAAAGCGAAGGTCGGTAATGATGGTCGCGCTCCACCGTCTCGGAGTGATTGGTATGGAAAAAACGTGCGCGTCTCGCACACTCTTGACGGCCAGCAAGGGCTTACAGGTAACTTCCGGCCAGGAGCTGGCGTGGCTCAGCAACAGGAATGAAAGAGCCAGGAAAGGCGCAAGAATCGCGTTCCGCATTCGGCGACGCGAAATGTGGATCAGCGCCCGGTGTTTCGCCTCGATGTGCATGGCCTGCGTCAATGCAATCGAGGGACCGATGTCGGGCAGGAAAAGGCTGGCGCCGCTCCCACGCATCGCCATGCAAGCCTCCGATGAAAATGGCCGTTCGCGCGTCACGTTTCACTCGATGTTAGCGAGCCCTCTGCTCATGAACTCCCGAATGCGCCTCATGCGGGCGGCGCGCGCGGCGGCACGCCATCTGGCGATAAATGCCCACAACCGTAGCATCATGGCTTCACCACACCCTGCGGGCTCGTGACGAGGCTACGCGCAGCCGTGTCGCAGATTGCAATCATTTGATAGCGTCCACGTTTGCTTGCGCAGTCGGGCTTGAGGTTTCGCGTGATCGACGCTGCTATGATCAGGTCGGCGAAGCCGTCACCACTGACGTAAACGAGACAATTTATCTGGGTTCAAGCGCAAATTGACCTTGCGACAAAGATTGAGACGCCGCGTCAATGAATTGATCTGCAGTATCAATTTTACTTGGAATGCGCTTTGAGGTTGCGACTGGGCTTGAGACGCCATGTCAATGAATTGATCTCCAGTGTCAAGTTGACGTGCCCGTGGAGAGTTCGGCCCGATAGCCGCGGACTCCGAATGAAGCTGCGCGTGACAAAGACGCGCGAATCGAAATCCGGGGCGGCCTTGCCTCAGGCTGCCGTTGCTCCGGATGACACGCCCGCAAATGCGATCGTTCTTTGCGGGGTACATGACTTCAATCGCGCCGCATTGCCGTGTTACAATCGTACCGATGGCCAAGAGCAGCACCAACGATTCGCAGGCGGTCGTCCCCGCGGAGCCGTCCCTGACGGACAAAGGCGATGGCGGCTCGTCGCCCAAGCTGCAAGGTTTAGACAGCAATCCGCAAGGACATTTCGGCCCGCGGTTTTGGCATGCGTTTCGTGACAGCGTCGCGCACATTTACGACACGGTGTCGCTGCCAGACCCGTCGGAGGAAGCACGCTTCACCCTCTCCACCCGCACCTATGCCTCGCCCCGAGGGATTTTGATGCGCTGTGAGGGTACGGCGTTCATCATGACGCGGGGGCCCGCCCTGGCCGCGCGCAGCGCCGACCAGCTGCTCATCGTTCTCCAATTAGAAGGCTCGGTGGACACCGACTCCGCGGGGCGATGCGTGCGTCGCGAGGCTGGGGACGTGGCGATCAGTGATTACGCGCGTCCGTTTCACAGTGTGGCGACCGACTACACGATTTTGATCGTTCACCTCACACGCGAGAGCGTGCCCGCGGCACTGCTGGCCATGGAGCCGCACGGCCTTATCTTTCCGCGCGGGAGCGGCGCGGCGCGTCTGATCGGCGCGGCGATGCAGGAGTTCTATTCGCAAGCCGACGAACTGACGGTGAGCGAAGCCGAGGCGGCGATCGAGGGCATCGTGGCGCTGACGACCGCCTACGCGCGCATAAGCCGGGCGGGCGATGAAGCGGATCACGTGAAGTCGAGGAGAAGGGCTGCGCTGGATTACATCGATGCGCATCTTGGGAACGCACAGCTCGGGCCCAACGAGATCGCTGATGCGTCCAACGTCTCGCGCGCGTCGCTCTACCGGCTCCTGGCAGCGGAAGGCGGCATTCGCGCCGTTTTGTTGAAGCGCCGGCTCGACGAGGCCATGCTACTCTTGCTGGCGGACAACAAGGACGAGCGCTCGCTGACGGACATCGCCAAGTGCTGTGGCTTTGGCGGCGCGAGCCAGTTCAGCCGGGCGTTCCGCGCGCGCTTTGGAGTGCCGCCGCGACAGTACCTCGCGCTCGTTCGCAAGCAGAACCTCGACTGGCACGAAGCGCGGCTCATCGCCGACGGCTTCGACCAGGATACCATGTTATGGCGGCAACAGGGGTTGAGCGAATCTGCAGCATCTGGAACGTGGCATGCGCCAGTTTCGAAACAATCCAGTGGCCCGGATTGAGCGCAACGAAATCCCGAACCCACCTGTCCACGTCATGCTGTTTCTACTCCGGCCTCGCCGAATGTCGCCATGCCGTTGTGGCAGGCCAGCGCCGCGCGCAGGATGCCCAACGCCAAGGCTGCGCCCGAGCCTTCGCCGAGCCGCATATCGAAATCAAGCACAGCGTCCTTGCCGATTGCCTTAAGCAGCCGCCGGTGACCCGGTTCCGCACTCGCGTGGCCGACCAGGCAATGATCCAACAGCCGTCGATCGGCGGCGTAGAGCACCGCGGCCGCAGCCGTACAAATGAACCCGTCAAGGATGACCGGTATCCGGGCCATTCGCGCAGCAAGAACCGCCCCGCAGATGGCGGCCTGCTCACGCCCTCCAAGTGCCGCCAATGTCGCGATCGGTGAAAGCCCGCCATGCAGGGCGAGCCCCTTTTCGATGGCCGTTATTTTGCGGGCAATGCCCGCCGCATCCGATCCGGTTCCCGGGCCGACCCAATCCGCCGCCTGGCCTGAAAACAACGCCGTTGCCAATGCGGCTGCTACGGTAGAATTGCCGATACCCATTTCGCCGAGGATCAGGACGTCGGCATCGGCAGAGACGGCCGCTGCGCCGCGATTGACGGCATCGAGGCACTCAGGCTGCGTCATCGCTGGACCTTGCGTGAAATCGGCTGTCGGGCAGTCCAAATCGAGCGCAATTACGGACAGCTCCGCACCCGACACCCGACACAACTGATTGATGGCGGCACCCCCGGCAACGAAATTGGCCACCATCTGCGCCGTCACGGCTTGCGGATAGGGGTTCACTCCCTGGGCGCAGACGCCGTGGTTTCCGGCGAATACCAGGGCCTGGGCGTGGCGGATTTCAGGGCGCGGTGTTGCCTGCCATCCGGCCATGAACACGGCCAGCTCTTCCAGACGGCCCAACGATCCGGGCGGCTTGGTCAAGTTGGCCTGGCGAACGCGAGCGGCTTCAATGGCCGTCGCAGAGGAAACAGGCATGCTTTGGGCGAGAGTCGTGATCGTAACCAGTTCGCTCAAAGGAAATACAGGATCCTTCATTCATTTCACCCGAAGCGGCAGGCCCGCCACGGCCAGGACGACTTCATCCGCCACGGCGGCCACCCATTGGTTGAGAAGTCCTGCGGCGTCACGAAATTCTCGGGCGAGCGCATTCTCAGGCACGATGCCGGCTCCCACTTCGTTGGTCACGATGACAACCGGATCGGACTGATGAGGAAGAACTGCAACCAATGCCCTGCAGGCGGCTTGCCAGTCGTGGCCACCGAGCATGAGGTTCGTGAGCCAAAGGGTCAGGCAATCAATCAATCTCGCGCCTTGGCCATCTGTCACCGCAAGCGCCCCGATCAAATCAAGTGGTTCCTCATGCGTCACCCAGCCTTCGCCGCGTCTTGCCTGATGCACCGCGATGCGCGCAGCCATTTCGGTATCGCGCGGCTCGCCGGTGGCGATATAAGTCGCCCGTGGGCCGAAGCCGAGGGCCCGTGCCTCCGCGATCCGGCTCTTGCCGGACCGCGCACCGCCGGTGATCAGTATAGTTCTGCCCATGAGTCTGATTGCTCTCAAGACGAAGTCCGCGTGAGACTGCGATGATTCTCTGACACAGTAGTGCTGGCTGCGAAAGCTGAAACATATCCGTGGTACGAACGATTGCGACCGAATTGCTGCTAATCCGACATGCACCCTCACTCACAGACGGGCGGCTTGCCGGGCGCAGCGATGTGCCTGCCGACTGCTCTGATCTAAACGCTCTGGCGACGCTGCGGGCCGCAATCGGTCAGGCCGATTACTGTGTCACCAGCCCTGCTTTGCGTTGCGTGCAAACGGCGGCAGCGCTCTGGCCCGACCAGCCTGCACCCGAGACCGACGAGCGGCTTTGGGAGCAGGATTTTGGCGATTGGGAAGGGCTCGCTTATGCCAACCTACCCGACCTCGGACCATTGACACTCGAAGCGCTCGCCGCGCGGCGCCCGCCAGGGGGTGAAAGTTTCGCCGATCTGTGCCTCCGCAGTGTTCCGGCACTACAGGCGCTGACCGCCCGAGGTGGGCGGATCGCCGTCGTGGCCCATGCCGGTACGTTGCGCGCGGCTTTGACAATGGCGGTGGGCACCCCGGGCGCCGCGTTGCGTTTTCAACTGGCGCCACTATCGCTCACGCGCCTTCGCACCAGCAATGGTACGGATTGGTCCATTGGCGCCGTGAACTGGACGGCAGCGGGGGTGATCGAATGAACAGCGCCGCGATCATGCTTCTTGCGTTGATCATCGACGCCGGCATGGGCTGGCCGAAGCCGCTTTTTGCCTGGATCGGGCATCCAGTATCATGGATGGGCGCCATCATCTCGGCGTTGGACCATCACCTCAATCGCGACAACGCATCCGATGTGGCGCGACGCGCCGCGGGAGTTTTCTGCGCCGTTGCCGTTATTGCATTGGCAACGACCGCAGGATGGATCTGTTCATCGCTCTTGCCCGGAAATTGGATGGGCCCGAATCTCGCAACCTTTTTGGCGGCCTTGTTGGCTTGGCCACTCATCGCGGCCCGCTCGATGCACGACCACGTCAATGCCGTCGCACGCCCGCTGGCGGCCGGCAACATCAAGATGGCAAGGGAAGCGGTCGCCATGATCGTCGGCCGCGATCCCGCGCAACTCGATGCCGCCGGTGTCGCGCGCGCCGCAACGGAAAGTCTGGCTGAAAATACCTCTGACGGAATTGTGGCACCGATTTTCTGGGGCGTTATCCTCGGCCTTCCGGGCATTGCCGCCTACAAGGCGATCAATACGCTCGACTCGATGATCGGCCATCGTACCCCGAGGCACGAGGCCTTCGGATGGGCAGCGGCGCGCATCGACGACGTGGCAAACCTGATCCCGGCGCGGTTGACGGGGCTTCTGTTCACCGCCGTCGCGACGCGCCCGCGTGTCGCCTTGGCGACCATGTGGCGCGACGCGCGTCGGCACCGTTCACCCAACGCCGGCTGGCCGGAAGCCGCGATGGCGGGCGCACTCGGAATTCGTCTGTCCGGACCCCGCAGTTATGGTGGCGAAACCGCGCCAGAACCCTGGCTAAATGGTATGGCTCCCGACCCCGGTCCCGGCGACCTCAACCGCGCCCTGGCGCTGTATCGCCGGGCGATGATTGTTTTCGCTTTGGGGCTCGCGCTCATCGCTTTTGGCTGAACCCCAACAGGAGGACGCAATTCGCGATCACGGCGGCGATATCGACATGGCGCGGGCGCGCTTTGGCGGCACGGACTGGATTGATCTCTCCACCGGGATCAACCGTGTGCCTTACCCTCTGCCGCCACTACCTGTGGAAGCTTGGACCACGCTCCCGACACGCGCTGCCTTGGCGGGCCTGCTGGCGGCAGCAGGCACTGCCTATCGCACACGCGCGCCCATAATGGCTGTCGCCGGAGCGCAGGCGGCAATCTCATTGATCCCACGGCTGATGCGGCCCGCACGCGCACGCGTCCTCGCGCCAACCTATAACGAACATGCCGTTGCACTGCGCGCCGCCGGGTGGCAGGTGCAAGAAGTGACCACACTTTCGGCGCTCGAAGGCGCCGATCTCGCAGTCCTTGGCAACCCCAACAACCCCGACGGTCAAAGCCATCAACCGGAGACTTTGCTAGGGTTGGCGGCGCGGGTCGGAAAGCTCGTGATCGATGAATGTTTTACGGATGCGCGACCCGATTTGTCTCTCGCGCCGGCGGCCAGCCAAGATCTGCTCAGGGAACGGCTCATTGTGCTGCGGTCGTTCGGCAAGTTCTACGGTCTCGCCGGCATGCGATTGGGCTTCTGCATCGGCTCGGACGCAGATATCTCAGCTCTCTCAGAAATGGCTGGACCATGGCCCATATCGGGAGCTGCAATTGCCATCGGGCGGTCAGCACTATCAGACCGCGCGTGGGCGCAGGCCACAATTGTGCGTCTCCATTCTGATGTCCTGCGGCTGGATGCTCTGGCGTTGTCGGCCGGTTGGAAACCACTGGGCGGGACCGAACTGTTTCGGCTCTATGAAACGCCTGACGCGGTCGCAGCCCAGGATCAGCTGGCGCGGCATCGGATCTGGACGCGAATATTCCCCTATTCTGATCGATGGCTGCGGCTTGGTCTGCCTGGTCACGCGGCAGAATGGGATCGCCTGGCACAAGCTCTGCGGGACTGAATATATGGAATTCACCACCACCGAGGCCGAGACGCTCCGACGCATTTTGCGATGGCGCCGCGACGTCCGCCATTTCCAAACAAAGCCCGTGGCGCAGGATATCATCGACCGCTTACGTCTTTCGATGGATTGCGCACCCTCCGTCGGCAACGCACGGCCGTGGCGCGTGATCCTGGTCACTGGAACTTCACTTCGCGCGAGCGTGCGCGCCAACTTCAATCACTGCAATGCGCAAGCCGCAGCGCATTATGATGACGACCAGCAGGCCGACTATATCCGATTGAAACTCGCTGGCCTCGACACCGCGCCGGTGCAGCTAGTGGTCTTTACTGTGTCCGATCCGGCCGAGGGCCATGGCCTTGGCCGTCGCACGCATCCCGAAACCTTACGCCAGTCGACCGCAATGGCGATCCATACCCTTTGGCTCGCTGCACGCGTTGAGAATATCGGGCTCGGCATTGTCTCGATTCTCGATCCACGCGCGATGGAACAGCTGTTCGCTGTCCCAGACGGCTGGGAGTTTGCGGCCTATCTCTGCCTCGGTTACCCTGAGTTCAGCGATGACACGCCGCTGCTGCACCGCGCGGAATGGCAGGAAAATACGCCGACTGTTTGGGAAGAGCGGTGATTAGCTCTCACAGTTCGCGCAGCGCATTGAATTGTGCGACGTAGCCGGATCCGTCGATGCGCGCGCCGATCACCGTCGTGCGACCAGACTTGACGGCGGCCACGAGGGCGTCCTGGAGGCCGTTTTCGCTATCGACGACGACGCCGTCGGCGCCGAACCCTTCCGCGATCTTGTCCCAGGCGCATCCGCCGATCTGAACGCCGCGCAGCGGTATGCCCTTGATCTCCTGCTTGACCCGGATCATGGCGATTTCCTCATCGTCGAGGACGACAACAATTATTGGAAGATTCTCACGCACAGACGTCTGAAGCTCTGCCACCGCCATGAGGAAACCGCCGTCTCCGGTGAACGCGACGACAGGCCGATCAGGATAGGCCAGGCGGGCGCCGAGCGCGCCTGGGACGGCGTATCCCATTGAGCCGAGGCCGTTCGACGTCAGGAACTCGCGCGGGCCGTAAGACTGCCACTTCTGCACGACGAGAAGGCGGCTTGCGCCGGCATCGCAGGTCGCGATCGTTTCCCGCGGCAGGACCGCGCGAGCAACCTCCATGGCGCGTTGCGGCGACAGGCCGCGACTTGGGGTGTTAAGCGCATCGACGACGTCCTGTCGAAAGATCGCCGCCGCCTTTTCGCCCCACGCAGCCCCGCCTGACGTCAGCGTGGTCAACGCCTTCAGCAAACCTTTGATATCGCCGACGGCTTCAAATTGTGCGGGCACCAGCGCGTCGAGAGAAGGTGTGCTGGAGACCGCGATGACCGGCACCTGATAAGGCCAGGCCTTGGGCTGGAGTTCCACGGCATCGAGCCCCACCGTGATGATGAGGTCGGACTGCATCACGAGCTTGCGCTCGATCAGGCCCCCAATGATACAGCCGGCGCGCAGGGCGTGGTCTTCCGGGATCATGCCCTTGCATTTGGATGTTACGAGCACCGGGGCGCCCAAGTGCTCGGCGAAACGCACGAGCTCTGTGGAGGCACGGTCCCAGAACACACCGAGGCCGGCCAGAATGATCGGCTTGCGAGACGCGTTGATGCGGTCGACAGCGGGACGCAGTGAAGCAGCATCCGGCTCCGGCCGCAGCAGCGCCGGCATGAGCGAAGGGCTGGACGCAAGGTCGGCCGCTTCCTTGGTAGTCTCGCTTTGCGGAAGGTCGAACTGAACGGGGCCCGGCGCGTGCGCCGTTGCGATCCGCATGGCGCGGCACAACTGCTGGCGGATCGTGCGGGCGTCGATCGTGGTTTGCCACTTCGTGAGTGGTGCGTAGAGCGCAAGCTGGTCGATGCGCTGGCGCAGGCCAATCTCCTGCTGGGGTTGCGAATAGCGATCCGTAATGGCGATCAACGGTGAGCGATCAAGGGAAGCGTGAGCAATTCCATTGACCATGTTGGCCGCGCCGGGCCCACGGGTCGAGAGGCAGACACCCGGCGATCCGGTGATGTCACCCCACGTCGCCGCCAGCATTGCTCCCGCGGTTTCCTGCTTCATCAGGATGAAACGCATTTGGCGCTGATTCGCGGCTTCGATGAGTTCGACGGATTCACCCCCCGGATGGCCGACGATAAATGGCGTACCGGCCTCCTTGAAGGCATCGGCCATCACTTCAACGGTAGTCGACATTCATAACCCCTTCCATGCGCAAACTGCCTGACGGCGGGCAAGTTATCGTGTGAGCCTTCTATTGTCATGCGCCGATTGCCGCGCGACGCAGAGCAGCGCTCACCGCGAAGCACCGAGGGGAACGCGAGGAGAGTGCTTCAATCAACTGAGGGGATCACGCAACCTTTCTTCGTAGGGGCGGGTCTTTGACCCGCCCGGTCCTCCGCGTTCGCGGGTAGGCGGGCGGGCACCGCGGCGCAAGCCGCCGAAGACCCGCCCCTACGCAAACCCCTTCATTTCGATGACGCAGCCCACTATCCCGAAAAGCGCCTTTGTGTGTTGGTCATCACATCGTTGCGACGGGCCACTGCGTAAGGTGGGGGCGGATCAAGGCAATCTGCCTTGAAACAGTTCTAGACAATGAGGAGAGTGCAATGAAATCCGCCCTGTGCATCGCCATTCTGTCCTTGTCCTTCTGCCTGCCCGCGCACGCATATGAGGTCCAGACAGGCGCCGTCATGATCTGCGACACGCAAAAGCAGGTCGAGCGGTTCGTGGAACTCTTCGATGGCAACCAGCAGATCGCAATCCGTGCCGTCAACACCGAAGAGAACAAACCGAATGCCTGCGCCATTGTCGATGTCTCTTACGTGCAGGGTCCCAAGCTGGACATGGCCAGGAGCAGAGCGCATGCGTTCCAGGTCATCCCGATCGTCGTGGTCGGCATCAACACAGCGAACGGATACGCGCCGGTGAAGCCCGCTCTTTTCTTCACGCCCGTCGAGGTCAAGGAGTTTGCAGTGTGACTATGGTCCAGCATCCATCCCATTAGCAGTGAGCGGAACGATGCTCCGCTCACCTCGCGCACAAGTTTGATTTGCCTTGGTAATAGGTGCTACTTGGTCAGCGTGATCGTCGTATGGGGACCGTGAGGCACCATATCGATGTTGTGAGCCTTGACGATGAGCTTGGTGGCGGGATTGCCCTCCGCCTTCCTCACCACTTCATTGAATTCGGGGTCGTCGCCCCTGGCCTTGAGGCGCTTGTCGCGTTCCTCCTTGGAGGGATAGCCCCGGATATAGATAAACGTATTCTCGGCGCTGATGCCCAATTCGGGGTCGCTTTGCACCGGAATCCAGTAACCCACATTCGTGATCCCGTGCCGCGCGAAAATAGCGGCCGTGCGGCTTGCGAAACGTTCCGCGAGCGCATCCCTCTTGCCGGGCTGCGCGGTGTACACACGCAGTTCGAAGAACCCGGGTGCCTGGCTCCGTTGAGCATAACCCCAGCTGATTCCGGCCACCCCAAAGGCCACACCAAGAACAGTCGCGATTTTCCACTTCACCACAGAACCTCCTCAGTTGGGAATAAAGTTTCAAGCCAGCTGCCGTCACTGGCTCTCGAAGCCCTCGTAAATTTCCGATAGCGGCAGATCGATTGGATATTCATGTCTGCCTCGGCACGTACGAAGGAAAGCGCCCCAGAGCGGGTGTCACCACCGCGCTCCGGGACCAACCACCTCTACCTCTTCACAAACCTTTTGACGTTGCGGCTTTCCGTGTATCCGCCATAGATGTTGCCTTGCGGGTCGGCCGTCACGCCCTCCGGCGCTCCGATCTGCTCTGACGGCACCGGAATAAAGCCCGTGACCTTGCCGTCAGAAATCGTGCCAGTCCGGATCCCCTGCTTGAAGCCCGGATTGGTTTTCTCATTCGATTGATTGTCGGCCACATAGATGATGCCGTTCTTGTCGATGGCCAAGCCGCTCGGTCGGCCGAACTGCTTCCATTCGGCAATGAACTTGCCCTCAGAATCGAAAACCTGGATGCGGCTGTTCCCACGGTCGGCGACATAAACGCGTCCCGCGGCGTCGAGCACGATACCGTGCAATGTGTCGAACTCGCCCTGCCCCTTGCCGCGCTTGCCCCAAGCCTTGATGAATTTTCCATCCTTGGAGTATTTCACGATACGGTCGTTGCTCTGGCCGCCATGACCGTCACTGATAAAAATGTCGCCGTTGGCGGCGATTGCAACACCGGTCGGCCGATCGAGGTATCCCTCGTCTTCGCCGGACATTCCCGTTTTGCCGATCGTCATCAGGACCTTGCCATCGGGAGCAAACTTGACCACGACATTGCCTTTGCCGTTCCGGGCAGTTGCGTCGGCAACCCAGATATTGCCTTGCGGGTCAACGGTCAGGCCATGCGGAAAATTGAACATCCCCGCCCCAACACTCGTCACCAGATTGCCCGACGCGTCGAACTTCTGGATCGGTGCGGCATTCGATTTCGAACAACTGGTCCCGCCGCAGCGATCGAAAACCCAGACGCTCTTGCCGTCGCGATCAGGCTCGAGCGCAATGACTTGTCCAAATTTCCGGCCTTCGGGAAGCTTGGCTGACCAGCTGTCGTCCAGCCGATAGGAATTGGGGGCCGAATTCGGGTCTTGGGCAAAGGCCCGTACACCCGACATGGCAACCGCCGCAATCACGGCAACGCCAATCCCGTAGCTCAGGTAGTTTGGACGTTTCATCGCAGTTCTCCCTTTGAGAGTTTGTTTGAGTATTCAATCGAGTCTTCGCTTGGATCATCCCGGCGCGGTGAGCGCCGAGGGACGGCGCCTATTCTACCCTCCGGGTCCCTCAGCCGACAGGTGTAAAAGTCAGAAATCCAGCTTGTCTTCCATCGGGGGCCGGTGGATTCGTTTTGGCCAAAATACTTGGGTTCATTTTCCAAAAAGTTCATCACCGAATATGACGCTTGTGGCACTGAGCTGGCATTCCAGGCCGCCATTGAAATCGTTGATGAATCATTCATTGGGTTCGTTCCGTAAACAAGTCGTGTGAGGGCACCGTCTTCGCGAACAATGACCCACAATCCACGCCTCCATTGAAATCATGGATGAATCACCCATTGGCTTCGTTCCGTAAAAAATCGACGCTATTCCTTGCACGCCGTCGTTCGTCGCAGCCGACACGGTCGAACTGCAGAATGGCGAAACGCCGCCGCGCCAATCCGCACCGCTCATCGCCTTCCCAGCGCGGTGACGGCACCACCAAGCTCAAGGCCTGTTGCGGGGAGGTGACAGGGAGATTGGAAAAGCCGGTCATTGAACGCCCTCGTTAGATACCCCGCCCGGACATTGGTTCATCGCCTTATGTTCATGTTTTGTTCTATTTTGTCAATGGCGCAGATGCCGGCGAACCCAAAAAGTTTTCCGCGGTTCGGCGAGACAGGCGAAAGCTCAATGGTCTCGCGATCAAGATGGGCGGACGCAATACCTTTTCTTGTCGACATGAGATCTCTGGCATACGTATCCGACGCCGAACCGCTTGCACTGCGCGGAGGCCGCGAGGACCGGATTGGGTCAAGAACCGACGTGCGCCCCTTCCATTTTTATCTAATTGCTGCGCTTGGGCTGGCCTTTGCGCTTTGGGTTCGCTCCCTGCTGACCAGCACCGCGCCTTGGCTCGACATAAAACGGATTTTCCCCGCAATAACGGCCACCGCTGGCGGAGCCGCGGCATTGCTCCCACGTGTTGTAGCTGCAATCGGGCACACCGGACCTCTCGCCGCCAGACAAGCAATAGCGTTTCGAAAAAAACGACTCCTGAGCATCACCTGACGCCACGCCGAGTGCCAGCACGGCAAACGCGGTTGCCAGACCCTTCGTGACAAATCGCATGGTACTCTCCTATCGTTACCGTCGATCGAGGCCACTGCTCAGGAGCAAGGTATGAACGCGCCGCCAAACATCAATCCCGTCGCCGCGCATCCTGACAGCGACGTTGTGCACTGGCTGACAAACAACACGCGCGATGAGCGCTTCATTGACAATATATTCGCTGAGCTGTGTGTCCGGCTCCAGCGAGCGGGCATTCCCGTCAAGCGGGCGTCGCTTCATGTCCTGATCTACCACCCGCAATGGCTTGGCGCCCGGATCATGTGGGCCGAGGGGATGCGCGAGGCCGAGCTTGCGAGAGTTGACTACGATGTCAGGGAGCGATCCGAATACATCGATAGTCCCGCCAACGAAATTTATGACGGCGCCACCGAGGTGCGCGAGAATCTCAAACGCGATCCCTCGTTTGGCCGCAAGCACGCCGTCTATGACGAGATGCGGGCAAAAGGCCTGACTGACTATGTGGCGTGGCCGCTGTACCATACGCTCGGCAAGCGACATATGGTGACTTTTGCAACCGACCGGTCCGGAGGTTTCGACGACGCACATATCGCCGGCCTGTTGAAACTGTTGCCGATTCTGGCGCTGGTCAGCGAAATCCGTATCAAGAACCGGCTCGCGCGAACGCTGCTCGAAACCTATGTCGGGTCGCATGCCGGCGAACTCATTCTGGCCGGCGCCACCAGGCGCGGAAGCGGGACGACGGTGCGCGCGGCCATCATGATCTGCGATCTGCGTGATTTTACCAGGATATCCGACAACTGGCCGCGCGATGATGTCATTGCTCTTCTTAACGGCTATTTCGACGCGATGTCGGAGCCGATTGCGCGACATGGCGGGGAAATACTGAAATTTATCGGCGACGGTCTGCTCGCCATTTTTCCGCTCAGCCAGGCGTCGGCCTGCGCAAATCTGCTGCATGCCGTGGCCGAAGCCCGTCAGGCCATGGTTGCCCTGAACGAAAAGAACGGCGAAACCGGTCGTGCGCCGCTGAATCACGGCATCGGCGTCCACGTCGGAGACGTCATGTACGGCAATATCGGGTCGCGCACCCGGCTCGACTTCACGGTCATCGGTCCTGCGGTCAACATGGCTTCGCGTCTCGAAAACCTCACCAAACAATTGGGCAGAACGGTGCTGCTGTCCCGCGCGTTCGCCGACTTCGTCCAAAGCGATTTCGATCTCGAACGCGTCGGCGAATATCCGGT
>DATGVJ010000042.1:0-6047 GCA_035300505.1 Xanthobacteraceae bacterium | reverse complement strand
ACTTGGGTTTTGGATGGGACAAGGAAGCGTTATCTGTATTGGTCGGACGAGAGTTACCGCATCTGGGGGTTTGATCCGCTGCAAGGCCATCCAGATCGAGAAGATGTGTGGGGACGCATTCACCCGGATGATCGAGAAAGGGTGTGGGGAGGAGTCCAGGAGGCACTCCGCGAGAAAAGAGATTTCCTATCTGAGTTTAGAATCTTACTGCATGATGGAACAGTTAAATACCTGGAAATAAACGCCCTTCATGAATTTTCCCCCCTCGGCGAGTTGATCGAGGTCATTTGCACAAACGTTGACGTGACGGAGCGGAAGCGCGCGCAAGACGAGCATGAGCGGCTACGTCAGCTTGAGACAGACCTCGCCCACTTGAACCGCGTGAGCACGATGGGAGAATTAGCTGCCTCGCTGTCTCACGAAATTCTGCATCCTATCGCAACCGCCCGCAACAACGCTCGTGCAGGGATGCGTTTTTTGGAAATGAATCCGCCGAATCTGGATGAGGTCAGGGAAGCGCTCGGTTGTGTTGTCAGGGACGCAGACCGAGCCAAGGACATCATCGGACGGATGCGTGATCACATCAAGAAAGCGCCGCCGCGAAGAGATTGCTTTGGCTTCAATGAAGCGGTGAATGACGTGATTGCCATGGTGGGAAGCGCAATCGGCAAGAGCGGAATCTCAGTCAGCACTTGCCTGACGGATGGACTGGCTCCTGTTCAGGGTGATCGCGTTCAACTGCAGCAAGTGCTCGTGAACCTGATCCTGAATGCGGTCGAAGCGATGAGCTCTGTTGAGGACGGGGCGCGAGAATTGTCGATCAGAACCGAGCAAAGCCAAACCGGCGTCCTCGTTGCAGTGCACGATTCAGGGCCCGGCGTTGACCCGGTGAACCTCGATCGGGTTTTCGAGCCCTTCTACACCACCAAGGCCAGCGGAATTGGGATGGGGCTTTCGATTTGTCAGGCCATCATCCACGGCCATGGGGGCCGGTTGTGGATGAGTGCCAATGAACCTCGGGGGGCCGTATTTCAGTTCACCCTGCCCGCGGCCCAGCAGGACCCTTGAATTGTCTTCAAATCGGCGTACCGGGTTGCAAAGCCGAACGCAGGCAACGTTCGAGATCGTCGTCGTCCACTGGCTTGCTGAGGTAGCAGACGACTCCGTCTTTTAGGGCCTGATCCCTGACGACTTCATCGGGGTACGCA
This sequence comes from Xanthobacteraceae bacterium, assembly GCA_035300505.1. Classification (GTDB taxonomy): domain Bacteria; phylum Pseudomonadota; class Alphaproteobacteria; order Rhizobiales; family Xanthobacteraceae; genus VAZQ01. Next base: position 4,839 of record DATGVJ010000042.1, on the reverse strand, counting down.
GTCACGAGGATCGTCGGAATCGCGTGCCCCGTCTCGACCAAATGCCTGTGCAGCTCGACTCCGGTCATTCCAGGCATCTGAACGTCGGTGACCAGGCAGTTGGTTTCAGGCAAGAGGCGTGATGCTAGGAAATCGGCTGCTGACGGAAAAGATTCGACAGTGTAGCCGAACAACATCACGAGCTTTCGCAGTGAGTCTCGAAAGGGCTGATTATCGTCGACGATAGATACGATCGTATGGTTCAACATGGCGACTTCCGGGAAACTTCGTGGCTCCGACGTACCCGCGGCGCAATACCTTGCGCCGAGCTGCAACTTCGTAATGTCGGTGACATTCCCCAATAATGCAATGCCGGCGCCCCTAAGCGATGGCTTAGGCCTTGGGCTATCCGCTTAGCGAGCAGATGCTGTTCATATCAATCGATTGTACGTACTATTAGAGCCATAGCAGGAAGAACAAGCTCCCTTTTGGGATACCGGCGATGAGTGAGGCAAATCCCAGTGTCTTGGTCATCGATGATGATCCCGAGTTTCGCGATTCGGTCGCGCGTCTCTTGCGGACGATTCGCCTGGAGACCCGGCAATTTTCGTCTGTTTCCGATTTTCTCAAGGCTGATCCGCCCGCGGGCCCCACCTGCCTTGTACTCGACGTGAGGATGCCGGGGCGAAGCGGTCTTGAGCTCCAGCGCGACCTTGCTGCTGCGAACAGGCAAGTGCCGATAATCTTCATTACAGCGCATGCCGACGTGCCGATGACCGTGCAAGCGATGAAGGGCGGCGCAATAGAGTTCCTCACAAAGCCATTCCGTGATCAGGATCTTCTTGACGCCGTCGAGGCCGGCCTCGCTCGCGATCGTGCCCGACGGGAGAATGAACAGGCATTGGCTATGCTCAGGGAGCGCTTCGACAAGCTCAGCTCACGCGAGCGTGAGATCATGCTCCATGTCGTGGCGGGTCGCCTCAACAAACAGATTGCCAACGATATCGGAATCGCCGAGTCTACGGTGAAGGTTCATCGCACCCACCTGATGCGGAAAATGAAGGCACGTTCGCTTCCCGAGCTCAGCCGGATGGCCGACACCCTCAACGTCAGACTACAGCATCCGCAGAACTCCTGAGTGAGCCTAAGGGATATCGCTTAAAGCGATTTCACGCGAGCGCACTGTCCCCGCAAGCAAATTGCCATCTACTGGATTTGCTACAACGCTGATCGTCGGGCATTACACCAACGGATGCAGAAGCGTGAGGTTGGAGATCTCGCGCCCGCGTCTCTAAGCGATGGCTTAGCACAAGCAACTACAAGCGAACCTCACACTACCACCGTGCAATCGACCACGCCGTGCCAAACCGTCAAAACGCGTCGTGCCGGTTTTGCCACGCACGGGAGGTTATAATGCTCATATCAGGATCCAGTGCATCCTTCGAACGCTTGACACAATTTCGTCGTTTCGAGCCCGGACTTCAAACTACAGCACCAGAATACTTTTTTGCGGATGGTCATCAACAGTTCCACTTGGTGGCAAACAGCCTGGTCGAGCTGCTTGAGACTGCAAGGCGAGAGCTAGAGCGTGACCGAGACTTGGCCAAGGCGTCACTAATTTCGGCATCGCGCATCTTGCACAAAGAGATCGAGCGCTATTCTGTCACTAGCTGCTGCCCAACAGGCGGTCTAGTAGCTTGGCAGATCGCTCGCGTGCAAGCTTACATTGACAGCAACTTGGATCGCACCCTTCACATCCGAAATCTCAGTGCGGTCGCGTGTCGGAGCCCCGCGCACTTCTGTCGAAAATTCAAAATAGCTTTCGGCAAGTCGCCACATGCCTACGTGGTGAGAAGGCGTCTGGAGAGAGCCTGCCACCTGATGATGACCAGTGCGGCATCACTGAGTGAAATAGCCTTGAGCGTTGGTCTTTCGGATCAAGCACATTTATGCAGGCTTTTCAGAAGGGCTTTTGGTCAAAGTCCAGCCCGCTGGCGACGCGAACGCGGAATCCCTCGTTAGATGGAGCAATCAGTAGTCTGTTTGTTGGGATAGAGCGGAAACGACAAGGCTGGTGGCTCGGCGGCAATCGGAGCGAACCGAGCGAGTCACCTGGATCATTCTGCGGACCGTCTCAGATCGAATTCTTCGAGGTCCCGGGGCTTGGAGGCGTTTGTTTTTTAAGACACACGAGCGTGTTCTCGAAACAAGGACGGCAAGAACATTCCCGACGCGACAGAAGTCTTCAAGACGGTGGCCTGTTTGAACATCACATTGGCCGATGCGAAAACTGGTTGCGCAGTTCTCGTGGTTGGAAGAGTCTCGTCGTCGTGTGAGCCTTGAGGCGCGTACCATGGAGGCAGGGATGCGGAGCGAGCAGGTGTACTGGGTGTTCACCATTGCCGTCGATCAGATGGACAAGTTCACGCCGCTGATACCAAAGCTTGTGGCCGCGACAGAGAAGGAGCCGGGCGCGCTGCAGTTTGAGTTCAACATCGGGAACGACCAGAAGACGGTTGACATCTTTGAGCGCTACATGGATTCGAAGGCGGCTCTGTTCCACCAAACGGAAAGCTTCGGGCCATTCTCGAAGGAGTTCTTCGCTATGGCCAAGCTCACTCGCTGGGTGATTTACGGCACGCCCTCGGACGAGTTCAAGAAGGCGAACGCGGACTTCCAACCGATTTATATGACAGCATTCGATGGTTTTGTCAGGTGACGGGACTGGGTTCTTGGCTTTAGGGTCGTGAGTTTGGCAGCGGACATTGTTAAACGGCTGCCAGATGCCGCGCTTGACCACAAATGTCCAAATCCGGTCTGGATGACGACGCGGTGTGTTGAGAGATATCATGGACGATAGATCCGGCAAGCAGGCTATCGAATACGGCACCGTACCCATCGACGTGATGGCATCGATGTCGGGGCTCGATTTTGTCGGCGCGATTTTCGCGAGACGATTGCCTGAGCCGCCGATCATGCAGACGGTCGAACCGTTTGACTGTACGGTCGAGCTCGGTGCCGTGGTGATTCACAGCGTGCCGGGTCTGCGCCATTACAATCCGATCGGCTCGGTGCATGGCGGCTATGCCGCGATCCTCCTGGATTCCGCCATGGGGCTCGCGGTGCAGAGCACGCTGCCCGCGGGCGCTGGCTACACCACGCTGGAATTCAAGATCTCATTTGTGCGCGGTATGAGTGAGACGAGCGGCGTGATCCGCACCGAGGGCCACGTACTCAACGCCGGCCGCCGCGTCGCTACCGCCGAGGCGCGCATCGTCGATGCAAGGAATCGACTGCTTGCGCATGCGACGACAACCTGCCTTGTCCTCGAATTTCCGAAGGGGAACGCGAAAGGCTGACGTTGAATTGGAGGGTACCTTTGGGCTAGGCTTTCGTTGCAGGTCAAGAGAGGGCTCCGCTGTGCCTCCCGAGCGGATCGAACGCAAGCTCGCCGCCATCCTGGCCGCCGATGTGGCTGGCTATAGCCGACTCATGGGAGCTGACGAGGAAGGCACTCTCGCACGCCTGAAAGCGTGCCGTCGCGAATTGATGGACCCGGAGATTGCGGAGCACCGTGGGCGCGTCGTCAAGACCACCGGAGACGGCATCCTGATCGAGTTCTCGAGCGTGGTGGACGCCGTGCGCTGCGCTATGGACGTTCAGCGCGGTATGGCCGAGCGCAACGCGAATGTTACAGATGAGCAACGGATCGAATTTCGCGTCGGGATCAACCTTGGCGATATCATGATCGACGCCGAGGACATTCATGGCGACGGAGTGAATATCGCGGCGCGGTTAGAAAGTATAGCGGAGCCCGGCGGCATCTGCATCTCGGACTCGTCCTATCAGCAAGTGCGCGACAAGTTCACCGTCCACTTCGAGGATATGGGCGTGCAGCAGCTCAAGAACATTGCGCGTCCGGTGCGCGTCTATCGCGTACCGATTGGCCGGAGCGCGCCAAGGGAAAGGCCGGCGCTCGCCCTGCCGGACAAGCCCTCGATCGCGGTACTGCCATTTCAGAACATGAGTGGTGATCCCGAGCAGGAATATTTCGCCGATGGCATGGTTGAGGATATTATCACCGAATTGAGCCGCATTCGCTGGCTGTTTGTGATCGCTCGCAACTCGACCTTCACCTACAAGGGCCACGCAGTTGCTGTGAAGCAGGTGGCGCGCGAACTGGGTGTGCGCTATGTGCTCGAAGGATCGGTGCGCAAGGGCGGCAATCGGGTGCGCGTCACCGCGCAAATGATCGATGCGACTACCGGCGCCCATATCTGGGCCGAGCGATACGACCGCGACCTCAGCGATATCTTTGCCGTGCAGGACGAGATCACGGCGAGTGTTGCGGGAGTCATCGAGCCGGCGCTGGCCGAGGCCGAGCAGCAGCGAGTGCTGCGCAAGCCGCCGGAGCGGCTCGATGCTTGGGAAGCCTACCAACGAGGACTTTGGCACTTCAACAAATACGGACCGGAGGAAAACCAGACCGCACAGACCTTTTTTCGCCAAGCCATCGCGCTCGATCCGAATTTCGCTCCCGGCCATTACGGAAACGCGCTGGCTCTCCAATGGGAGATCTGGCACTTCTCGACGCGCCCCTTCTCGGAGGTTCAAGGAACCGCGCGTGAAGAAGCGCAAATCGCGGTATCGCTCGACGATAAGGATGCGATGGCGCATGCCGTGCTGGCACATATGATGATGTGGGGCGGCGAATGGGAAGCGGCGATCGCCGAAGCGCGCACCGCGGTTGCCCTCAATCCAAACAGTGCCTTTGTCATCAGCATGCTTGGTTGTGTACTCGGGTTCGGCGGCTATCGAGAGGAAGCACTCGAGAGGTTGCAGCAGGCAATGCGTGCCAGC
>DATGVJ010000041.1:0-5553 GCA_035300505.1 Xanthobacteraceae bacterium | reverse complement strand
AGGCCCCAGACTCCATCTTTCGTCCGCAGCTCGACGCCTGGTCGAAGCGGGCCCTGGAACTCGGCCCCGAGATTTTTCCGATTCGGGCCACCCGCGGGGGCGTGTTGATCGAACTCGGACGCTACCAGGAGGGCAAGGCTCTGACAGAATCAGCCGGCGACCCAATAGACGATTTCGACGCGATGCTGCGCAATACTTTCCTGGCGCGCGCCGAGCATGGACTTGGAAATACAGAGGCGGCGAAGAAATTGCTTGCTGCGGCACGACAAACATTAGCGCTGGTACAGTCTACGACTTATGGAAGAGAGCATTACGCCGGAGTTGCGCGGTTCATCGACCGGATGGAAAGAGAAATCGGCACGGGATCATGACCGGACAGCCAGTCGCGCCGGCGCGGCGCCCGGCTGCTACGGCACCTGGATGCCTGCTTTCTCGACGATCGGCACAAGGCGCTCGCGCTCACTACGCATGTAGGCGGCGAAATCCGCGCCGCTAAGCCCGCTTGACTCAACGCCGAGCAACGCCAACCTCTTCTTGACCTCCGGCTCCTCGCCGACCGCCGACAGTTCGGCGATAATCTTGGCGACGATGGCCTTGTCGAGATTGGCCTGGCCGATCCAACCGAACGCGGAGAGCACCTCGAAGCCGGGAAACGTCTCGGCGAATGTCGGTACGTCGGGCGAAAACGAGTAGCGCTTCGGCGAGCCGACCGCGATCGCTCGCGCGTTTCCGGCCTTGACCTGCTCCCAGGCGGTCGCGAAGTTGTCGCACGCGAGCTTGATATGGCCGGCGATCAGGTCCTGCATCTGCAGGTTGGAGGCGCGGTAGGCGACTGCCGACATCTCGACGCCAGCCTGCTGGGCCAGCATCTCGCCGCAAACGTGCTGGCTCGAACCGATGCCGGACGTGGCATAGGGCGTCTTGGGATTGGCCTTCAGCCAGGCAGCCAGTTCGGGCAGCGTCTTGGCCGGCACGCTCGGATGCGCCACCAACAGGTTGGGCTGCGTGGCCATGTTGTAGAGATAGGCGATGTCCCTTTCGGTGTTGTAGCCGAGCTTGTCCTTCATGATGACCGCGTTGCTCGCGAGCCCTGCCGTGGTGGCGACTCCCAGCGTATAGCCGTCCGCCGCCGCCTTGGTCATGGCTACAACTCCGGTCGTGCCGCCAGCGCCGGCCCTGTTCTCGATCACGAACTGCTGGCCAAGGCGCGCCGAAAGGCGCTCGGCGAAGATGCGGGCCAGCACGTCTGTGTTGCCGCCGGCCGCGAACGGGACCAACACGGAGACGGATTTGGTGGGCCACGCGTCCTGGGCAAAGCTCGCCGCGCCGCTCGCTGCGACGACCGCAAAGGCAACTGCGAAACTCCATTTCATATCACATCTCCTCCCTGGTGACTTTGTCGCCTCATTCGATTGTCAATCCGCTAGCCTTGATGGGGCCAGCCCATTTCTCGATTTCCCGCTCGACGAATTTTTGCAGATATTCCGGCGAGCGCCGGTCGGGCGTCACGAATTCGGCACCGATCTCCTTCAATTTTCCAGCCACGCTCGGCGTCTCCATGACACCGACAGTGGCGTCGTGCAGCCTTTTGACGATCGCAGCCGGCGTACCCTTGGGCAGGAAGAAGCCATCCCAGAAGAAGGCTTCGAAGCCGGCCAGGCCCTGCTCCTGCGCGGTGGCAAGGTTCGGCAAAATGGGCGATCGTGACTTGAGTATGGCGAGGGCCTTCACCCGACCGCTATCGACATGCGGTATAGCGGTCGATGCTATCGGGCAGACATAGTCGATGCGGCCTCCTAACAGGTCCTGTGTCGCCTGAGCGGCCGCACGATAGGGAACATGCGTCACATTGATGCCGATGGCGGAATTCAACAGCATACAGGCAAGATGCGTCGCTGATCCCGTGCCGCCCGAGCCGAACTGCAGCTTGTCGTGGTTGGATTTTGCATAGGCGATGAACTCCGCAAGGTTGTTCACCGGCAACTCCTTGCGGACGATGAGCAGCATCGGCTGCTCGGCAACCAAAGCCACCGGTGTGAAATCGGTTGCGGCATTGTAGAGCGGGTTCTTGTAAAGCGTCTGGTTGGCCGCAAAGGTGCCGGTGCCCCCGAGCACGAACTGGTAGCCGTCGGGCGCCGCGCGCGCCACGCGGGCCGTGCCGGTCATGCCGCCGGCACCGCCGATATTCTCGATGATCACCTGCTGGCCGAGAAGCTCCGAGAGCCGAGGAGTGACGATCCGCGCGAACACATCGTCGCCCGATCCCGCCGCGAACGCGACCACCATGGTCACGGGCCGCGTCGGCCAGGTTTGTGCCTCGGCGGCACTTGACAGTGCGAAGAGCGCCGCTGCGCCCGCGGCCAGATGCACAAGATTGCAGCGGGGAAGTTGCGGACTGGTCATGGCGTGCTCCAAGTGTCGTGGCCGATAGCGCCGAGGATATTATCATTATCGTTGAAGCAGAGTTTGCGGCACCGTGCCTCATGCAGCTGCGCTGCCTCAGCGATACGTTGAGGCAAGGAGATTTGCGACCCTGCGCAATCCTGATCAGCGAAACCGGCATGCCAAGGTCACGGATACTATCAGAGGACCGTCGGAAAAGATATGCTCGCCGTCAGCACTTTAGCCCATGACCAAACCGAATGTCGGTCCATGTATAAAATTGAAATGGAAGATATCTCCGCGGAGTTCAAACGTTGCTGGCAGGCGGCGTGCGAGCATATTGAAATGCGCATCCAAGGGCCGCGCAATTTTTGGCTCAAGGCAGACCTCACTCCTCCGTTTCTGGAACATTTATCATTTCGCCTTGGCAATCAGCTTTTCTTCATTCGACTGGAGGATACGGAGGGGGTTCTGGAGGTTCCCGGAAGCCGCCAAGGACTACACACGATCGCGGAGGGTTGCAAAGGACATGCCTGTCTCATGCCGATGCGTCGCAGAGCAGGAAACTGGGAACCGGCTGCTGCAGGATGGGGGATTCTCGACATCGAATCTAACCTGGCAATTGATCCGTTTGCGCTGGTCAACGATGAACGGATCGAGATGACGGACTGGGAATTGCACGATTGTGCCGTTTGTTACGTGCTTGGCCACCTGCAGAAAGCCGGCAGGCCATTGCTGTCATGGCACACAAGTCCCGAGGTCGATCCCTCAATTTGGTTTAAGCGGAAGTTCGCATATTCCAAACTGACTAAATCGCTGATCTGACTGGCAGATCCCGAAACTGCGCGATGCGGTTACTGGCTACAACCTCACTTCTGTTCCGAGCAATTGGAAGGCGCGTTCCTGCAGTGGGGTAAACTTCGGATAGAGCACGAAGGTTGCTTCCGGGCTGTGCGCCATAACCATTGTGTTTCGGGTGACGGTGGCCAGATCGGCGAGCAGCGATCGGAAACTGTGGACAGGCAGGCCGTCATGGGTTCGCTTGGTGGCGGCCTTCTTGTCGGCGGCGTCTGAGCGTTCCGCCTTGGCGACGATGGAGCGGCGGGCAGATTGCACCGCGGCCTTATCATGGTCTTCGAAAATGATTGGCTGCAGATCTTTGCGCATGTGCCATTCGAGATAGTAGGCGAGCATGCACAGCATCACATGAGCCCGTACGCGATCGGCGCGTCGATGGTAGATGGGGCGAACTTCGAGATCGATGGTTTTGATGCAGCGGAAGGCACGCTCAACATTTGAGAGGTCTTTGTAGGCCCGCACGGTGTCGGTCGGATCGAGCGTCTCAGGTTTGACGTTGGTGCGAACGATATAGAGGCCGTCGAGCAACGCTTCGGCATTGATGTTTTCGGTCTTGCGCTCGAACGACAAATCCGTGTCCGTGATCGTGGTGTCAATGTGCTTGGACATCTTGAATTTGTTGACCACCTTGCCGACTGCGATCCCGATCTTGTCCTTGCCGCGCAACGGCTTCTTGTCGCGCCGGACACGCTCCTGAATCTTGCGCAATTCCTTCTCGGTGGCCTCAAGCAGTTCGCTGCGTTTGCGTGTGCGCTCATCGGCCAGCAGCGGATTGCGGCAGGCCACGAGACGTTCACCCGGAAATTCGGGTGAAGTGATCTCGGCGAGATCACGTTCATCAAACAGCGAGAGTTCAAGGGCGCCCGTTTCGACGAGGCCTTTAATCGTCGGTGCACGCAGGGTCGTGATGAAGTCGAGACCGGCCGGTTTGATCGTCTTCTCGATGCGCGCCTTCGTCAGCATGCCGCGATCGCCGACAAGCACGACGTGCTTGAGGCCAAATTGTTGTTTGAGCTTGTCGATCTGAGCGGCGACCGTCGAAGGGTCGCCGACATTGCCTTCAAAGACCTCAGTTGCAATCGGACAACCTTTGGCCGTGCAAAGAAGCCCGATCACGATCTGCAGCTTGCCGCGTTTGCGGTCGCGATTATGACCCCGTTTGGCCAGGGGACAGTGCCGGCCTTCGAAATAGGTCGAGGTGACGTCGTAGAGAACCAGCGTACCGTCGTGCAGATGCTGCCGCGCCAGGGACTTCTCGATGCGTTTCTGCTGCCCGAGCAGCCAGTCAAGCGCAGCGTAGAGTTCCCGTTCGTCGACCTCACCCAGCTTGAGCACTTGGCTCAGTGAGCAGCTTGCCGTCTCATCGTCGATCCCGCGGGCGGTTGCGAGTTTGGACATTGGATCGAGTATCCTCGCCACGATCATGGCGGTGCATAGCGCCACCTCGCGGCGCGGCTGCCGGCCACCTTGCGACAGCAGCCGATCGAGCCCGACCTTGCGCAATTTGCCAAGGGTCGCAGCCACGTGCCCATGCGGCAAGCTGCGCAGGATGCTCAAACCCTGCTGGTCCGTTGGCGCCACCGCTTCGTCGCGCAACACCCGGCGCAACGCCTCGATCTTTGGCTCCGACCAATCCGACAGATTGGCGAGCGTACGCTTCTTGATTTTGCTGCCGTCGCGATAGCTTTCGCGCAGCAAAACCGCCGGCGGTGAGGCGCGATTGGGGATGCGTTCGACGTACATGGAAATGTTGAATCCGACAAATAGCGATTCGTCAACACAAAAATGAAAAATTACATGGGTACAAAAATGTTACAAAAACGACCTTTCCGATTCTACATCAAGCACTTGCGATGAAAAACACTGCGAACTTCCGATTAAGGGCGAAAGTGACGCTGAATGGATGGTGGTTCGAGCGGTGCGATACCCAACGCTGGACGCAGTACGACTGTCGGAGTCGGAACTTGCAGATCTGTCTGCGAAGACCGGACGGGTTGGTCATTTCGTATCAGTGTCAATCGCCAGTGCCGACGATGCCTTCGATCCCGGTAACATCCCGGCAACGCCGCTGTGGCGCGGCCACGCTACGCTGGTGCGGTTCAAGGGACTCGTGACCGATCTTATTATTGCGGCAAATGCGAATTGATATATTTAGCGATATCACCTCCTCACGGCATGATCAGGTGGGCGGTCTTGTCCGAGATACCGATCGTGGCGGTCAACCCGGCCGTAAATGATAAGAAGTCCGCTTCGATGCCGTCGCTGAAGATGACGCCGCCCTCGGCCATGCGCGAGGCGACCACCAACGGCACA
>DATGVJ010000040.1:0-9650 GCA_035300505.1 Xanthobacteraceae bacterium | reverse complement strand
AAACATTTGGACCGCCGACAGCCGCAAGGGGTCAAACTGCGAAAAGTGGGTAGTGAGCACAACGCGCCCGCTTACCGTCTGATCGCGACTGGATCGCGGACATGGTGGCAGTTCCGAGTCGGGCCATCTGCGGACCTGAGCAGGTGCAGCATCGTTGCCCAGCCCCCCGGTAGCTGACCGCCCTCGTTGCCGCCCCCTTTCGCATAGGCGGGAAGCTCGGGTAGCATGCCCCTCCCACGGGCCTTTCCTGGGAGGACGCAATGAAACTCGCTCGCCGAAAATTCTTGCAAGTCGCGGCTGGCGCTGTCGCGCTCCCAGTCGTCTCACGCATCGCGATGGCGCAGGCGTATCCGTCGCGGCCAGTGCGTATCGTAGTCGGCTTTACGGCGGGAGGTACACCCGACATTCTCGCACGCTTGATGGGGCAATGGCTGTCGGACCGACTAGGCCAGCCCTTTGTTGTCGAGAACCGCCCAGAATTTTTGCGTTTATTCGTTCTCCGTGCGCCCACACGCCTCAAAAATCATGGTGAGTTTTTACCGCGCAGAATTTTCACACAGCCTGGGTCATAGGCCGAAATACTCAATATGAGCATAGGTCTTCCGCTTTACTACCGATAGTGTCCGTCAAATCGGCGGTCGCTGAAATTTCGCGAGCGTCACACTTTGAAAAGCGGGTAATCCGAGGCTCGGGAGTTGGAGCTAAATCATTGTATGAGCGGATACAAGAAGGAGACTGGAATCGCATCGGAATCCGCGGTTCGATTCCCTTCGTCCGCTCCAAACCTTTAATCTCTCGAAATATTTCCACAGGACAAGTCTTTGACGAGAACTGCCGTTCTGGCGCCAACGACAGCCGAACACCGTCGCAGAATCGCACAAGATCGCACAAGATCGCACAACCGATTTGTTTGACTGTGCGTGGCAGATCGAATAATTGGCGAAATGGTGGTGACGAATTGCGCCCGCAGTCCGGACCAGTCGGACGCTTTTTTTGTTTCGATCAATTTGCAAGCGTGCGTCCTGTCCCGCGCCGTCAAGGGTGCGGGATGCTCGTCGCGGCGACCGAAGCCGAACGAGAAAATGAGCGGGACTCTCGCCGCGTGCCGCGCTGGAGTTCACCTGATACGGGTATTGATATGTTGACGCTCTATGAGTTGATGACGAGGGTGGTGACCGGCCCAATGCGAATGAAACAACAAATCTTCATTTGGCATTTTCGAGTTAGACTCAGTCTATATGTAGGGTTGATTCTTATCCGGGTAGGCTCGCTTGGCAAACGAACACAACCTTTTTGGCCAAAACGAACCCATTTTGATCGAACCTCGCGCCGAAGGCCGGCGCGAGGACGTCCCAGTCTGGTAACAGATTTTGACAGTTCGCTCTGCCGAGGCCGAGCGTCTCACAGCGCTGTCAAGCACGGGCCGCCAAGCGGCGGTCACGAAAACGCCTCCTACTTCTTGACGTCGATCATGATCTTGTCGAGCACGGCGGTGCTGGCGGGCAATTCCTGCGCACCGTCCGGATATCCGTTGGCGGCAAGCATGTGCGCGATCACGTCGGCATAGCCTTGCGCGCCGAGACCGCGTGGGCGTCCGACCGGCATTTGACTCTCGGTGAACCCGAACAGGACTCCGACTGAGCGGCCGGTCCAGCGCTTGACGAAGGCACTGCCGGCGAGATCCGGCGCATCGGTGTCGCCTTGCAATTGCGTTCCGTGGCACGAGGAGCACGATGTCAGATAGAGCGTCTGGCCGCGGGCGGCCTGCGCCTTGGTGTAGACGCCCTGCCAAACTGACGTCGGGAGATCGGCAGCATTCGCCGGGGCCATGACGACCACATTGGTAACGACCAACGTGATAACGGCCCCAGCCGCCGACATCGACAGAGCTGCGCGCAATGCCTTCGTGCCCAATACTTTCGTGCCCATAACTTCTCCCATCATCAATGACCTGGCATCACCCTAAGGGCTCGTCCAGGCACAATAAAGTCCATGATTCATGGTACGCCACGAAATATGCGGCATAGATCTCGCCGACATGCAAGTAGTCAGTCAAGTGGTCAGTCAGCGGCCCAGCTTCGCAACGGAACCCGAGGCGTTCAACGCGCCGGATTGATCAAGTTGCGCTCAACCAGGCAATGAGGCACGATCAGAACTCCACTGTAGTCCGTGCTCTTTTATTGCGGCGCAGCATGTGGTGCAATTCGCGAAAAGCCGACGTCTGTTGGCGACGATAAGGCCAACCAGCAACATCAATTACGAAACGGGTTTTCCAACCAAGGGAGAATGCGATGAGAGGCCTGCTCAAGGGTTCTTTGCTCGGTGTCGCCTTGCTTGGCGCGCTGGGTTCGACCGGACATGCGCAGTCGACACCAGGGACGGTACCGAACTTCGTCCCTGTCACCGACCAGATGATGCGGGCTCCCAAGCCCGAAGACTGGATGATGCATCGCAACAACTACCAGAGCTGGGGCTACAGCCCGCTCGAGCAAATCAACAAGGCCAACGTCAAAGGTTTGCAGCTGGTGTGGGCGCGCGTCATGGAGCCCGGCATCAACGAGATGACGCCCATCGTCTATAACGGCGTGATGTATCTCGGAAATCCGGGCGATGTCATCCAGGCGATTGACGCCACCAACGGCGACCTCATCTGGGAATACCGCCATCCGCTGCCCTCCGCGACTTCGTTCCGGAACAATTTGGGTCAGCGCAAGCGCAGCATCGCGCTCTCCGGCGAGCATATCTACACGGTAACTTGGGACAACATCGTGGTCGCGCTGGAAGCCCGCACCGGCAAGCTCGCCTGGCAGACCAACCGCGGCGGCGACTATTACGTCAGCAACGCCACCGGCCCGATCGTGGTCAATGGTGTGGTGGTGGCGGGCTCGACCTGTCAGGTCGCGCCGCATGGCTGCTACGTGACCGGGCACGACGCCAAGACCGGCGAAGAACTGTGGCGCAACACCATGATCCCGCGTCCGGGGCAGCCCGGCGACGAGACCTGGGCGGGGTCGCCGTTCGAAACCCGCTGGATGACCGGCGTCTGGGGCCAGCTCACCTACGATCCCGAGCTCGATTTTGTGTTCTACGGCTCGAGCGCGGTCGGCCCTGCTTCCGAGACCCAGCGCAACATGCCGGGTGCAACCATGACCGGCACCAACACAAGGTTTGCGGTCAAGCCAAAGACCGGCGAGGTGGTCTGGCGCCACCAGGTGCTGCCGCGCGACAACTGGGACCAGGAATGCACTTTCGAGATGATGGTCATCAACACGCCGGTGAACCCCGATGCCAGTGCCACCGGCATGCTGGCCGTGAACCCTGACGCGCGCCGCGGACCGCGCAAGACGCTCACCGGCATTCCGTGCAAGACCGGCATTGCGTGGAGTTTCGATGCCGCCAACGGCGAATTCCTGTGGGCGAAGTCCACGGCCGAGCAGAATCTCGTCCAGACGATCACGCCGAAGGGTTTTGTCACGGTCAACGATAATGCGGTGCTCAAGGAGGTCGGCAAATTCTATCACGTGTGCCCGACTTTCAATGGCGGCCGCGATTGGCCCAGCAGCTCCTATAATCCGAAGTCCAATGTCATCTACGTGCAGCTCCTGAACCTGTGTATCGATCTGCGCGCACGTGCCGATCGCGAGCCGGCGCCGCAGTTCGTGTACAATGTGGACTCCAATGCCAAGATGGCGTCCGGCAAAACCAATGTCGGCCGCATCGACGCAATTTCAGTGGAGACCGGCAAGACGATCTTCACTTATGAGAGCCGGGCATCGAACTATGCGCCGATCCTCTCGACCGGCGGCGGCCTTTTGTTCCAGGGCAACATGGACCGCTACCTGCGCGCACTTGACGCAGACAACGGAAATATCCTCTGGCAGACGCGGCTCGCCTCGCAGGCGGTCGGCGGCACGATCACCTACTCGGTGAACGGGCGCCAATACGTCGCCATTCCGGCCGGTGGCGGCGGCATCAATGCGGCTGCCATCAAGATGACACCGGAGGTCGATGCGGTGAGCGGCGGCAACGCCGTCTACGTCTTCGCACTGCCGCAGTAGGTCGTAGGATGGGTAGAGGCGAAGCGCGTTCTTCACGCGCTTCGCCGAAACCCATCAACCCGCGGCACGAGACGATGATGGGTTTCGCCAATAAAAACGCGTTTCAGACGCGTTTTTATTGGCTCTACCCATCCTACGGAACCAACAATGAGACACCGCAGAAACCGGGGACACCACCACCGATTAGCGCCAAGTCGTCCTGATTGCGCTATGCCCGACAATCAGGCACGATTGGCCCTCCACTTTGGGGCGGCCCCTTTCGTTTGCGGCGCAGCAGGTGGTGCAACGAACGCAATTCAAAAGTTTGTTGGCGACGATGACGCCAACCAGCGATAACAAAGACGGAACTGGTTTTCCAACCAAGGGAGGATGCGATGAGAAGCCTGCTCAAGGGTTCCTTGCTCAGTGTGGCCTTGCTCGGCGCGCTGGGCTCGACCGGACATACGCAGTCGACACCACGGACGGTACCGAACTTCGTCCCCGTCACTGACCAGATCATGCGGGCGCCCAAGCCCGAAGACTGGATGATGCATCGCAACAATTACCAGGGCTGGGGCTACAGCCCGCTCGAGCAGATCAACAAGAACAATGTCAAAGGATTGCAACTGGTGTGGGCGCGCGTCATGGAGCCCGGCATCAATGAGATGACGCCCATCGTCTACAACGGCGTGATGTATCTTGGTAATCCGGGCGACGTCATCCAGGCGATCGATGCCACCAATGGCGACCTCATCTGGGAATACCGCCATCCGCTGCCGGCCATGACGTCGTTCAAGGCCAATCACGGACAGCGCAAGCGCAGCATCGCACTCTCGGGCGAGCACATCTACACGGTCACGTGGGACAACACCGTGGTCGCGCTGGAGGCCCGCACCGGCAAGCTCGCCTGGCAGACCAATCGCGGCGGCGACTATTACGTCAGCAACGCCACCGGCCCGATCGTGGTCAATGGCATCGTGGTGGCGGGCTCGACCTGCCAGGTCGCACCGCATGGCTGCTACGTCACCGGGCACGACGCCAAGACCGGCGAGGAACTCTGGCGCAACACCATGATCCCACGCCCCGGTCAGCCCGGTGATGAGACTTGGGCGGGCTCGCCGTTCGAAACCCGCTGGATGACGGGCGTGTGGGGGCAATTGACCTACGACCCCGAGCTTGATCTCGTCTATTATGGATCGAGCGCCGTCGGCCCGGCGTCCGAAACCCAGCGCAACATGCCGGGTGCGACCATGACCGGCACCGATACGCGGTTTGCGGTCAGGCCGAAGACCGGAGAAGTGGTGTGGCGTCATCAGGTGCTGCCGCGCGACAACTGGGACCAGGAATGCACTTTCGAGATGATGGTCATCAACACGCCGGTAAACCCGGATGCCAGCGCCACCGGCATGCTGGCCGTGAACCCGGACGCACGCCGCGGACCGCGCAAGACGCTCACCGGCATTCCGTGCAAGACCGGCATTGCGTGGAGTTTCGATGCCGCCAACGGCGAATTCCTGTGGGCGAAGTCCACGGCCGAGCAGAATCTCGTCCAATCCGTCACGCCGAAGGGGTTCGTCACTGTCAATGACGGTGCGGTGCTCAAGGAAGTCGGCAAATACTATCACGTCTGCCCGACCTTCAATGGCGGCCGCGATTGGCCCAGCAGCTCCTATAATCCGAAGTCCAATGTCATCTACGTGCAGCTCCTGAACCTGTGTATCGATCTGCGCGCACGTGCCGATCGCGACGCGGCGCCGCAGTTCGTGTACAATGTGGACTCCAACGCCAAGTTTGCATCCGGCAAGGACAAGGTCGGCCGCATCGACGCGATTTCGGTCGAGACCGGCAAGACACTCTTCACCTACGAGAGCCGGGCATCGAACTATGCGCCGATCCTCTCGACCGGCGGCGGCCTCTTGTTCCAGGGCAGCATGGACCGCTACCTGCGCGCGCTTGACGCAGACAATGGCAATATCCTCTGGCAGACGCGGGTGGCCTCGCAGGCCGCCGGCGGCACCATCACCTACTCGGTGAACGGCCGCCAATACATCGCCATTCCGGCCGGCGGCGGCGGCATCAATGCGGCCGCCGTCAAGATGACGCCCGAGGTGGATTCGGTGAGCGGCGGCAACGCCGTTTACGTATTCGCGCTGCCGCAGTAGTCCAGCTGCAAATTTCCGCCGGCGGATCGGGCCTGGTCCGCCGGTGGATGAGGTTTGCGTAGGATGGGTAGAGGCGAAACGCGTTCTTCACGCGGTTCGCCGAAACCCATCAATGCACGGCACGAGACCATGATGGGTTTCGCCAATAAAAACGGATTTGAGACGCGTTTTTATTGGCTCTACCCATCCTACAGAACCGACACTTAAGAGGCACCGCACCATGCTTTTTGCGATGTCGTATCTTGCAACTTGGCGCCGCTTGGCTGCAGCCATCCTGCTTGCCATGCTCGCCGCTGTAGCAAGCGCTCCAATCAGGGCACAGGAAATTCCCTCGCGCGATCTCTTCCAGGAACGCGGCCGCGGTGGGCAGGGCAACAAGATCACGTTCTGCGTGAACGGCGCCGCCATGATGGCCCCGTTCGACATGGCGCTCGCCCGCGAACTTGGGTCCATGCTTCTGCTGACCGCGGAGGTGATCGACATCAAGATTTGGCGGCCCACCGAGCCGCTGGATTATCGGCTGCCGCTCACACTCGAGGATATTTACATCGAATTCGCGGAACGCTGCGACGGCATCATGGGCTTCACGCTCGCCCAGGGTTATCCGGAGTGGATGACGCTGACCCGCCCCTATCTGGTCACCCGCACCGTGGTCGCCACGACGACACCAAGCTATCGCAGCCTCGCCGACATTCCAGTGACCCGCCCGCTTGGCACGCGCATCCTGGGCGGCGTCGACAACCAGGTCTCCATGTATCTGCAGTCGCAGCCGGAGCGCAGCCGCTGGCGGCGAAACGCGTACTACAACAACAAGGTGCTGATCGACCGCCTCATCGACGGCACGGTCGCGGCCGCCTTCGTTTGGGAGCCCGCACTTTATCGTGCGACCGACGGCAAGCTGGAAGCAGCCGGACTGCGGATCATTCCGTCCCCGTTCCCGCTCTACGAAACCGAAATCGGCATCGCGGTCCGTTCGCACGACATGTTCCTGAGCACCGCGCTGGGCCAGGCCATCGAGGCGTTACGCGCCGACGGCACGATCGACAAATTGCTGGTCGAGCATGGCCTCGCCGCCCCTTTGGGCGCCCCCAAGGGATCCGGCAAATGATCCGGCTCAGCGGGATGGCGCGACTTGACCATCGGGTCCCCGAACGGGCGCGTTTGGAGTCCCGCGTTCACGCGGACTTTCTTCCTAACGGTGAGACTTTGAAGCAAGGGCCGCCTACGGCGGAGCCGCCTAAAGGCGGAACTCCAAACGGGAGGCATCCGTTTGTCAGCCCACGGGGGTCACTGAGGTGACGGCCGATCGCGATAATTCCGGTGCCGACGCGACGAATATCGCTTCCGGCTTGCCGACGTTGCGGGCAGCATTGTCACGCGCGCGGTCACGGTGGCGCGTAAATGCGCTGCTGCACGTCGCCGTCTGGAGTGTCCTCGCCGGGCTCGTTGTGTTCTGTGCCTTGGGCGCTGCGGCGATATTATCCGACGACGTGGGCCGGCGGATGCCTCAACTGATGGCCCATCCGACACTCGATCATATCGCCAAAATCCTGCTGGTGTTCGTCAGCACATTCGGACTCGCAGCAATCGTGTGTTTTCTGCGCACGCCCGAATTGGCTGCGCACGCCCGCGCAGCCGATCAAACATTTGCCCTCAAGGAGCGGCTTTCAACCGCGCTCGAAGTCGCTGATACTTTGCCGCAAAACGCGTTGCCCGACCCGGTTCGCCAGGCCTTGCTCGCCGATGCAGAGCAACGCGCCCGATTGATCGACGTGCGCGCCCTCGTTCCGCTCCGGCTGCCACGCGCCGTTTGGGCGGTGCCGGCCTTGCTGCTGACGGCGATTTTGCTTGGGCTTATGCCGCCCGAAGCGTACCGCAATGCCGCGTCCGGAACGATGACTTCGCCCGACGCGAGCCAAGGCGACGGGCTCACCCGCCAGCAAGCCGAGGATGCCGCTGTGAATCTGCGGCGCATTGTCGACATTCTGGAACGGGATGCCGCGCAGCGCTCCGATCCTTATCTGCGCTCGCTCGCGCGCACGCTCGAACGCCTGAGCACCGATATCGCAGAGGCCCGCATCGATCGTCCGCGGCTGGCCAGCGAACTCAATACGCTCCTCGCGCACGCGGAGCAGGCCTACGGCGATCGGTCCGCCAACCAGAATGCGTCACGACAAAATGCGACCGAACTGTTGCGGTCCGCGCTCAACGACATCAAGGGCAATCGCCAAACTGCGGAAAGACCCGCGCGCGACGCCGACTCCACGCAGGATAACCCCGCGGAGCCCAAATCGACAGCGAGACCAACTCAACCGCCGGACCGCCGGCCAAATAATGCCGCGGCGCCGGCCCAACAATCAGCTGCCGCCGCGGCGCTCAAGCGGCTTGGCGTCGACATTTCCTGGCTTCTTGTCGATGAGGACGGCAACGAAGTCGATCCGCGCTCGCAGGTCGAACGCCTGATGGCGGAAGAAGAACGTCGCGCGCGTGGAGGCGGTCAGCCTGCGGGAGCCGCAACCGCCGCTGGCCAGGGCGACGGCGACCAGGCCGGTGACGGCGTTCATCCGCTCGGACGCGGCAATGCCAAATCGACCGAGCTTCGCCCAACCGAACAGATGTTCCTGCCGGACCCATCAGGCCGAGACGGAGCTCGTATCCGTATCGAACTTCCGCCCAACGTCGCGCAGTCCGACGTCGCTAGTCCAACTTCTGATGCAAGCGGCGGCTGGCGGCGCGTGCCGGAACAGCCGGTCGAGCGGCCGGAGCTGCAAGCGGAAGGGCGCCGGATACTGGGGCGCTACTTCAAGCGAGCGGCCGACGGCCAACCTAATGGTGAACCGGGCGCACGTGACGCACGAATACCCGGGCGCCGTCCATGAGCTTGCTCGCACCGGCGTGGCTCCTGCTCTGTGCGCTCAGTGCCCTGGTGCTGCTGCTGCACGCGAGACGGCGCAAGACCGTCGAGATTCCGAGCATCCAGATTTGGCGGCAACTCGAGGGCGGCCGCCACACGCGCCGCCCGATCCGACGGCCGCCGTTCAACCTGGCCCTGCTGCTTCAGCTGCTCGTGGTTGCGTTCTGCGCCTTAGCGCTCGCGCAGCCCCTGATCGGCTCCGGCCCACGCTTCGATCACGAGATCTTCGTGCTTGACGCTTCCGGCAGCATGCGCTCGACCGATGTCGTGCCGAGCCGATTTGACATGGCGGTCACCGACCTCGCCAAGTTCGCACAAGGCCCCGTCAAGCAGACGAGGGCCCGCATCTCGGTGATTCTGGGCCGCACACGTCCGCTATTGGTAGCCGCCCGACTGTCATATCCTGAAGGCCTCGCGCCGCAACTTGCGCAGCTGCGCGCCGGCGACGGGAACACCGACTGGGACGAAGTTGCGCGCCTTGCTGCGAGCCTGCGCCGGGACGGCGAGGCGACAAGGATTATATTGTTGACCGACGGT
>DATGVJ010000039.1:0-6321 GCA_035300505.1 Xanthobacteraceae bacterium | reverse complement strand
AGGCACAGTGCAATTGCCGGACCACGGCCGGCTTGGCGTCGTATTCCAGGAGCCGCGGCTCCTGCCCTGGCGCACGCTCGAGCAGAACGTGCGGCTGGCGGCGCCGCAGGTGAGCGACGCCACGCTCGATGCGCTTTTTGGTGCGCTTGGCCTCGCAAGCCATCGCCACCACTATCCGGGCGAACTCTCGCTCGGCCTGGCTCGCCGCGTGGCGCTGGCACGCGCCTTTGCGGTCGACCCCGATCTTCTCCTGCTCGACGAACCCTTCGTGTCGCTCGACGACGCGCTGGCGCTACGGCTACGCGACGAATTGATCGACCTCGTCAACCGGCGACCCGTCACGACCCTCTTGGTGACGCACAACCTCGACGAGGCGATTGCGCTCGCCGATCGTGTGTTCCTATTGACAGCGAGCCCTGCCCGCGTGGTTGCCGAAATCCCGATCGAGAACCCGCGCACCCACCGCTCGCCGGAAGAAATCGCGGTGGTGCGGGCGCAAATCGCGAGCAAGCGGAAAGAGGTCGTCGTGTAATATTGCGCGACAGCGCGTCTGGTCGCGCTATGCGACGCGATCGCGACAACTCCACGATCACCGTGCGCCCGACACCACCCCAGCAACTCTACCACCCCAGCACTTTGGCGGTTTTTTCGAGCACGGCCTTCGGTGTGTCGTTGACCGCACGGAACAGTCCTGTCACCTGGGCGCCGGTTTGCGGGCGAAGCTGCATGCTCAAGCGCGCCGCTTCTTGCACGAATTGAGGATCGCGCATGGTTGCCGCATAGGCGGTGCGCAACGCCTCTATGCGCTCCGCCGGGACGCCGGGCGCGACCCAATGCGCCATGCCGAGCGCGGTCGGCAGGCTAACGACCCGCACGATATCGAGACCGTCAGGCGTGCGCACGACGTCCTGCACCAGCGGCACGTCGAGCAGCTCGGGCTCGCGCTGGAAGCCGATCTGCACCAGGAGATTGATCTTCTTCTCGTCGAGCCAGCTCTTGTTGGAGCTTTGCACGCTCGCCCAGCTGATGCCGCCGCGGCCGGCGACCTCACCGCGCTCGACCGCAATGTTGATCTGTCCGGTTCCGGCATAGCCGGCGATCGGCTTGAAACGGGTTTTGGCGACCTCGTTGATCATGGTGGTGAAGATGTAGGAATCCGACGCCGTGCCGACCGCGCCCATCGGAACCTCGCGCGCCCGCGCATCCTCGATCGTGCGAATTCCGCTCGTATGCCACGTATAAACGATGCCGTTTGAATTCGCCATGCTGCCGAGCCATTGCAACTTCGTAGCGTCGTATTGTGCGCCGGCTCCGCCCAGCAGCTGATACATCGGCGCGTTCTGGTTCACCGCCGCAATCGCAGTGCCGTCCTTGGGCGCGACCGCGTACACATAATTGGCGGCGCGCACGCTGCCGGCGCCGTCCATGTTCTGCACCACGACATTCGGCGTGCCCGGAATGTTGCGGCCGAGATGGCGGCTCAAGAGACGGGCATAGAGGTCATAGCCGCCACCCGGACCGAAGCCCACGATGATGTTAACGGTTTTGCCTTTGTAGAAATCGCCGGCGGTCTGGGCGGCAGTGGAAAGAGGTTGGAAAATGAGGGGTGAAACCAGACCGAGCCACACGAGCGCCCGCCGAAATCTTTGAGCCATCGTGGAATCCTCTGCCGCCAAGCGATGAATCGTAGGATGGGTAGAGCCGATAGCATGCGATGGGCGTCTGCGCCCATTGCATGCTATTGGCGAAACCCATCACCTCGCCGCGAGACCATGATGGGTTTCGGCAAAACGCGTAAAGAAAGAACGCGTTTTGCCTCTACCCATCCTACATAGCGCGCTATACCGGCTGCGCGGTGCGGCGAATCATGCCGCGCTGCGGATCGTAGCCATATGTCGCCAGCATGAAGAACACGATCGTCGCAATCACGACAACCGCGGTCGCAACCGGTTCGAACATGCCGTAAAGCGAAAAGCGGATCATTTCGACCGCATGCGTGAAGGGATTGAGCATCGAGACCCAGTAGATGATATCCGAACCTCCTTCGCGCAGCCGCCAGAGCGGATAAAGCGCGGAGGAGAAGAAGAACATCGGGAACATCACGAAATTCATGGCGCCCGCGAAATTCTCCACCTGCTTGATATAGACCGAGATGAACAGCCAGAGCGCACCGAGCATCAGGCCGGAAATGATCAGGCCCGGCAGGACATAGAGCCAACTGATCGGCTCGAAGGTCACGTCGAAGGGAATGCAGACCAGGAGGAACACATAGCAGGTGATCACCGAGAGCGACGTGCCGGCGACAAGTTTGCACGCAAGCAGCACCCAGCGCGGCAACGGCGCCGTGAGCAGGAGCCGCATCACGCCCATCTCGCGGTCATAGACCATGGAGAGCGACGACTGCATGCCGTGAAAGAGCAGGATGATGCCCAGCAGACCCGGCACGATATAGACCTGATAGGTGATGTAGGTCTTGTAAGGCGGAATGATCGAGACGCCGAACACGTTGTAGAATCCGGCCGCGAACACGGCGAGCCACATCAGCGGCCGCACGAGAGATGAGAGCAGGCGGCCGCGCTGCTGCACAAATTTCGTAATTTCGCGCATCGTGACGGCGCGCATGGCGCGGGCGGCGTGAGCAAGCTGCATGGTACTACCTGTTTACCCGACACGGAGTTTCTGGTTCGTCGTCGCCGAGCGTGTCGAGCGTATTGGTCTTGTGCAGGAAGCCCTCGACCGGCGCGCTGGCGGCGACCGAAAACGGCGTCGCCAGAAACACCGCCTGCCGCAGCTGCTGGTCCCATTTGCGCACGCTGACGGCAAGGCCCTTGTAACCGTCGAACCCTGTGTCGCCGAGGATGAATTCCCGCTGCTTGCGGAATTCATTGGAGCGGGTGCGCAAGGTCGCCTGCACGACCATTTTGACCGCCATCCAGGCCGCCCAGTCGGCGCTTTCCATCCGTCGGCCGTCGGTCGCCTTGTTGAATCGGGTGTTGATCTGAGGTGCGCCGTTATGTTCCCAGGTCCAGTGCCAAGCCACCGGCTCAAGGTCGATACTGCCGATGACCGGTCGCGCCCGTACGATTTGGTAGGGCACCTGACGCGCGAATTCGAAGCCGTTGTCGGCGATGAAGACCACGTCGAAATCACGCGTGCCCGCCGTCAGCAACAGCGGATTGTTCTTCTCGCGTTCACGCGGATCTGTGCCAGCCTTGAATTCACGCGTCGCAACGAGACGGAGCCCGAACTTCTTGACTGAATTTTCGAATGCCTTGGTCATCGCCACATCGGCCGGCAGCGGGCCTTGCAGCGCCAGCACGTCGCGCCATTTGCGCGACGCGAGCAGTTGGGTGAGCGCGTCCATATACATGGCTTGGCTCGGGATGACGTGCACGATCTCGCGCGAGCAGACCTCGCGGCGGAGCGAATCCTCCTGCGCACTCGCATTGAACAAGAGGACGTCTTTTCCGCGCACCGCCGCCGCCAATGGCTTGAAGGCCTCGGCCGGCACATCGAGAATGAAAAACTGGATGTTGCGCGACGCGAGAGCTTCAGTGACCGCCGACGCAACGGCGTCCGGCGATTTCACCGTGATGCGTTCGAGTGCAAAATCGGTTCGTAGCACGCGCGCGAACCCCTGCGCCTCGCCGACACCCACCTGCGCACCCGCATAAGGATGTTCGCGGGTCTTGAGGATGAGCCGCTCATAGGCGCGGATAGGCTCGTAGCGTGGGTCGTTCTCAATCTCGACGACCCCGATGGTGAGGCGTTGTTGGGGCGCCTGCGGCGCGGGCTGCGGGGGGGCTGGTGGCGGAGTCTGAGCGTGCACCGCCTGAGTAGTCACGAACACGAAGGCGAGTGCGCGCAGTGTCGCGTTCAGCCACTGCGGTCGCGGCTGGCTCGGTCTGTTCCCTCTCCCCTCCGGGGAGAGGGTTAGGGTGAGGGGGGTACGACCGAACGAGCTTGGAGCCCCCTCACCCCAGCCCTCTCCCCGGAGGGGAGAGGGGGCGCACCGAGCGCGCCGCCAATTTTTCATCCACTTCGCCAACTGTAAGCTAATCATCAATCACCACACCCCAGGGAATGCGTCCGACCGGGATCGATATCGTGGCCTTGCGGGTACGCGCGTCGATCACCGTCACGTCATCGCCAAAACCATTGGCCACATAGAGCGATCGCTCGTCGCGCGACAGCTGTATACCCCAGGATCGTTTGCCGACCAGGATATAGGCCTGGATCTTGCGCGTCGCTACATCCACCACGGCGACATGCGCCGCATGGCCAAGCGTGACATAGGCCGTGGCGCCGTCCTTGGTCATGATCAGCCCGACCGGCGTCACGTCGGTCTTGCGCATGCCGGGCGGCAGGAATTCGATCTTGCCCGACACTTCGAACTTGGTGCGATCGATGATGTAGACTTCGCCTGAAAGTTCCGTCGTTACCCAAAGTTCCTTGCGATCGGGCGTTGCGGCAAACCGGCGTGGGCGGGTACCAACCACAACATCCTGCAGCACATGCCCACCTTCAGCATCGACCAGATGGACGATGTCCCCCACCTCGGAAGTCACATAGAGCTGGTTGCCGTCTTCGGTGAGGAAAACGCCTTCGGGTTCGGCGCCAGTCGGCACTTCGTGCACCGTAATGCCCTGGTCCATGTCGATTATGGAAAGCGACGAGCCTTCTTCGTTGGCGACGTAGATGCGCCGGCGCTTTTCATCGACCACGAAGGTCTCGGGGCTCGCTCCGGTCGGGATGCGGCCGATGACTTCGAGCTTGGCGACGTCGATGATCTCGATCACGTCATCGTCGCCGCAGGCCACATAGAGCTTGGTGCGATCGGCGCTGAAATGCATGTCGCGCGGTCGCCGCGACGTTTTCATGTCCTTGACCACTTTATTGGTCTTGGGATCAAGCACGATAATATTGTTGGACTTTTCGTTACTCACGAAAATGAGGCCCGTGTCCTTGGCGGCGGCCGGAGCCACAGTCAACATGGTGGCCAGCAGCGCTGGAACCAGGCCGCAGCCGCACTCACGTATCAACCCCGAAAAATGTCTATTGATCACCACGGTCTCCCCGCTTGCGGAATTTGCTGGTTGCTGCCAGCGTACGCCTGATCAAAGCAATCGGGCAAGCGCAAGGAGCCGCGCACGGGCGCCTTAACGCAGTGCCTTATTATAGCGGCAACGGGGTGACGGTGAACAAACAAGTTGAAACTCCAGCGAATAACCGGGCCCCTGCCCTGCTCCTCGACAATGTGGTGAAAAGCTACGGCTCCAACAAGGCCGTCGCCGGTGTCAGCCTCACGGTCCACGCCGGCGAATTCATCGCCCTCCTGGGGCCGAATGGGGCGGGAAAGTCCACCCTGTTCCAACTGCTTTCCGGCCTGTTCGTGCCCGATTCGGGTCGAATCGAGGTCATGGGCCACGACATGTCACGTAATGCGGTCCCGGCGCTCGCGGGCCTCGGCATCGTGTTCCAGCAACCCACGCTCGATCTCGAGCTTACGGTTGTTGCCAACCTTCAATTCCATGCTGGACTGCATGGCATGCCGGCGGCGCTCGCCAAAGCCCGGATCGAACGTGAACTGGTGCGGCTCGACCTCAAGGACCGCGCCCACGACAAGGCTGCCAAGCTATCGGGCGGCAACCGGCGGCGCGTGGAACTCGCGCGCGCCTTGATGCACGAACCACGCATATTGTTGATGGACGAGGCGACCGTCGGTCTTGATCCGGCGAGCCGCTCCGAATTGCTCAAGCTGCTCCTGGAAATGCGAACGGAGCGTTCGGTCGCGGTGCTTTGGGCGACCCATCTTTGCGAGGAAGTCGCAGGCGCCGACCGTGTCGTCGTGCTGCACCGCGGCAAAGTGCTGGCCGACACGACACCAGCGGAACTCATCGCTTCATCGGGAAAAGCCACCATCGAACAGGCCTTCCTGTCGATGACAGGCGGGGGCAAGCCGCCGGGTTAGCCACCATTCACGCTGAAGGAGAAACCCATGTTGCGCATGCTGTCGCTGGTCACACTTGCTGCCGCAGTGCTGGCGAACCCCGCCGCTGGGGCTGATCTGAAAGTCACATCAGCCGGCGCGGTGCGCGGCCTTATGGCGCGGATCATCGACGATTATTCGCGCCAGACCGGCCAAAAGTTCGAATTCACTGTCGGGACCACCGGGCAGCTGCGCGCGATCATCGGGTCGGGCTTCCCGGCCGACCTCATCATCACCTCGGCGCCTTTGATGGGGGAGTTGGAAAAGACCGGCAATATCACCAGCCGCACCGATCTCGGTCGCGTCGGCCTTGGGATCGCGGTCCGCGACGG
>DATGVJ010000038.1:0-4572 GCA_035300505.1 Xanthobacteraceae bacterium | reverse complement strand
GTCTCGCGGACTAGCAGTCGGAGAAAGAATCGCTCGGTCGGGTGACCATACAACCACCCCAGAAGCAGCCCCCGAGTCTTTCCGAACAGTATGGCGCCGGGACCGGAGAGTCGTTGCTGCCGCGTACTCATTTAGGGAACGATCGTACCCGAAAAGGGTACAGCGCCTCAAGCTGGGGAAAGACGGGATGTTTGGCGGGGCCGACGGGACTCGAACCCGCGACCTCCTGCGTGACAGGCAGGCGTTCTAACCAGCTGAACTACGCCCCCGCATTACTGACGAATCGTCTGATTCCTTCCCGCTCCCTCCAATGCCCTCTCCTTCCCTCAATACCATCTGGCCGTGCCGTGACAGTTAGCGGGATACAAGTACTTTCAACGACATGGAAGAGTACGGACGGCACTGTAAGTCATGGGAAGTACATCATAGGCAACGCTATTGTGTATCGCGATGTGTATCGCGGGTCAACTACTTCTTCAGCCTCTGACGGTGTTTCTTCGCAGAACTTCTCCTTCACAGCGCCCCCCTCGGGGAACACCGAATTGGACGTGCTTGCCTCCGGACGTGCCGTCATTTGCTCGAGCAAATCATCGATCTCATTCGGTGATATCAGGCCGAGCCTCTCCGTCACGGCCGAGCACCAACCGCCGACGTGGACGCGCGCTCAACGAGCGTATAGTCAAAAACGACATCTTGTGGCACCGACATCGTAGGCGTTCGCAATGAGTCCAACAGCAAAGAGACACCGTGCTCGACCATCCTGTCGATGGGTTGTCGGATCACTGTCAGTGGTGGCCAGGACTTCAGCGCCGTTGGCGTGTCATCAAATCCGGCCACGGAGAGATCGCCGGGAAGCTCCAGCCTCCGCTGTTGCGCCACCCACACTACGCCTGACGCCATATCGTCGTTGCTGGCCACGATCGCCGTCGGTCTATTCTGGAGATCGAGAATTTGTTTGGCAGCAACGCGCCCGGACTCAAAGGTGAAGTCCCCCTCTCTGGTGAGTTCGATCTGCACTGGAATCCCGGCTTTTCTCAACGCGTCCTGATAGCCGGCGCGCCGCTCCAGGCTGTCGGCGTGAGTGGGCGGACCGCTGATGAACCCGATTCGCCGATGCCCAAGGCGAATCAGGAATGTGGTCAGCTTTCGAGCCGCAGACCGATTATCAATTCGCACAGTGTTCATACTCGGCAATGGACCTGCGGCCGCAATTGCTGTTGCTTTCATTTCGGAAAGCACCGCACTTCCGACGAGTAGCTCGGCGTAGGGCGGAACGAGCAGCAGACCTTGAACACCACTGCGAGCAGCGTTCAGCACCAACTTTTCGGTCGATCTCTTGGTTGGACTATTGCTCGAACGGACGAGCAACTGAGCCCCGTAGGCTGTGCTGGCATTGATCGCAGCCAGAAGGACTTGCGCCAGGAAAGGAGTCTGCTGATCTGAATAGAGCAGAGCGATTCGGCTGCAGCCGCCGCTCGCCAGCCTGCGTGCCTCATAGTTTGGAACATATCCGGTGTTGCGAATCGCCTGACGCACCCTAGCGCGAGTCTGGTCACTGACCTTGCCGGTGCCATTGATGACGTTCGAGACCGTCATCATGGATACACCCGCCTGCTCAGCAACCGTCCGAATCGTTACGGCTGTGCTGCTACGACGTCGCCCTGTCCTCTTGAGCATAACCATCGATGATCCCGGGGGATGGGGTAAAGAGATCGGGCCCTAAGGCAGAGCATAGGCAATGATGCCACCGCCGACCTTCAGCTTGGGATTCTTACCACCGCCGGAGGACACCGCAAAATACTGCTTGCCGTTAACGGCATACGTCGAGGGCGTGGCAATGCTCGATGTCGGCATCGTGTCTTCCCACAGGAGCTTGCCCGTCAGCTTGTCGAACGCGCGGACCTTGTTGTCGTAGACAGTTGCGGCGATGAAAAAGATGCCGCCTTTCGTGACGATTCCCCCACCATAGTTCTCACTGCCGGTGGTGGGGTCATTCAACTCCGGATAATCACCGAACGGAATCTGCCAGACATATCGACCCGTGTTGAGATTCAACGCATTCAGCGTGCCCCACGGCGTGCTGACCGCAGGGTAGCCATCCGGGTCCAGGAACTTTGTATAGCCTTGGAACACATAGTCGACGTTCGCGCTCGCGTTGTCAGTTGTAGTCGCCGGCTTCGAGTTGTCATCACTGATGTAAGTCGTCAGGCCGTCGATCTGAGTCTTGCTCAGGCTGCCTTCAAATCCGGGCATCCTCCCCGATCCATGGGCAATCATTTGTGCGATCTGCTGGCTCGCCATCCGCTTGGTCAGTCCAAGCAATGCGGGGAACGACGGGGGGTTGCCCTTGCGGTCGACGCCGTGGCAACCGGCGCAGGAGGCGTTGTAGATCTCGGCAGCAGAGGCCTCGCCGCTGGTCTTCTTGACCTGCGCCCGCAACTGCAGGATGTAGGCTTGTTCGTTGGAGTTGATATAGAGAATGCCGGTCTCGGGGTCCCAGGCAGCGCCGCCATATTCGCCGCCACCATCCAGTCCCGGAAACATGACGGTGCCCTCGAGCGAGGGTGGATCAAAGCGGCCACGGTTGCTCAGCGTCGCCAGGTGCGCCCGCACCGCCGCGTTGGCGGCGGGCGTGCGCTGGGTCAACGTCTCCTCCGTGAGTCGCTGACGAGCGAACGGTTCAGGCGCCGCAGGCAAGGTCTGGCGTGTCGCGAGCTTTTCGCCCGGAATGGTGCTTGGAAAGACGGAAACCTCCTGCACCGGAAATAGGTTTTCGCCCGTGACCCTGTCGAACACCCAGACGAAACCGTACTTCATAATCTGGGCTACAGCAGGAATGTCCCGACCGTCACGGCGAACGGTGACGAGCGTCGGTGGCGTCGGTGGATCGCGATCCCACACGTCGTGTTCCACGAACTGATGGTGCCACAGACGCTTGCCGGTATTGGCGTCAAGCGCCACCAGCGAGGTGCCAAAGAGCGTATTGCCCTCGCGATCGGCGCCGTAGAAATCCTTAAATCCCATGCCCGCTGACGCCAGCGGAAGGTAGACAATGCCGCGCACAGGATCGAGGCTCAGACCGGACCATGCGTTGGCACCACTCGCAGTCTTCCATGCATCCTTGGGCCACGTGTCATAACCAAATTCGCCGGGATGCGGGATCGTGTGGAAGATCCACCTCAGCTTTCCGGTGCGCACGTCATAGGCGCGAATATGACCGGGCGTCGCGCCAGTGCTACCGAGGATAATGAGGTCTTTGTAGATCACGCCGGGCGAATTGACGTTCACCGATACCGAGCGTGGATCTCGCCCAAGGTCCTGACTCAGGTCGACCTTGCCGGTATCGCCGAAACTTTCGATCAGTTTTCCGGTGTTGGCATCTACCGCCATCAGTCGATTGCGCGAGGTGAACAAAATCCGCTCATTAGTTCCGTCGGCCCAATAGCAAACGCCGCGCAATCGCCCATTGCCGCTAACCGGTGCTCCCTCAGCCGGATCGTAGACCCAGTTCTGCGTGCCAGTGGCCGCATTGAGACTGAAAATGCGCCCCTTCGGAGAGGCGAAATACATGCGTCCTTTGACGACGATGGTGTCACCTTCCATGTCGTTGGTCGGGGCGCCATCACCGGTTTCAAACGTCCACGCGACCCTCAGGCGTTTGACGTTCTTTGTATTGATTTGATCGAGCGTCGAATAGTGTGTTCCGTGCGGATTGCCGTGATAAACGGCCCAGTCCGCACTAGAAGCCTGCGAGGAAGGCTCGGCGCCTGTAGCGGAGGAATGGGCCTGAGCGTTAGGCCCTTGCACCTGGCTGGAGGCGAGTAATGCACACGCCACTGCAATTGCGATTCGTTTCATTGGCTCATCCTTCGTGGCGAGCGTATTCGCGTTCGCGTCACCCGCTCTTATCCATGTTCTTGGTTCTTGCGCCCCTTACTTGCCAGCTGCGGAATGGGTTTCTTCGCTTATTCATGACGCAGCGCCGACCCAAGAAAGTACAGAGGTTTAGCGTTAAATGCAACGCGGACTTTGCGGAGCCCCAGTTGTGTTGACGTGCCCGGCATGAAATGGTCCAGCTGGAGTGAGAGACAGCAGACGAAGCCGTTATGAAAACTTGTTTTGCTTGTCATGAGAAAGCTAAAGTGAGCGACCTGGTATTCACTCACTACGCCCCTGAGGCGCAAAATGTTTATCTGCCTGATCCGCCTTATGGCAACGGCAAATGCCAAAAAACTGGAGTTGCCGGGGTGCTGTTAGAACATTTTGCTTGCAAGACAACCGTGCCAGCCTTCTTTCCTTTTTTGGTGGGATCGATTGACGCCTCCGACACCTGGCCTTGCAGCCCCCAAGGCCCGGTCAATCCCTTGCTCAAGGATGCCGCGCCGGGACTGCTGAAATGGGCTTTCTATGACCACGAGGATCTCGGCAGAGTCCTCTTTCCACTTGTTGAAGATCGCGACAGCGTCCGCTAGCGACAGAACCATGTACGTTTCCCGGCCTGCACGATTTCAACCGCACCCTTCGGTCTCGCCAAAAGAATGTCTCTCGGCGGCTAGCACGCTGTGCGTGGGA
>DATGVJ010000037.1:0-10531 GCA_035300505.1 Xanthobacteraceae bacterium | reverse complement strand
CGACTGCGATCCTGCCGGCGGTGCGAAGCGCGCCGGCGAGGCGGGCAAGGCGGCTTTGGGGTACCGGTGTGGCGGTCTCGGCGTCCATGGGCGGGAGCGTAGCGGTTTGTGCGGGTGGTTTGTAGGGGGCGCTGCTACAATAACCAATGAATTCATCTCCGGTCATCTTCGATCGCAAGCTTCTCGCGCAACGGCGCGCGCGGGCGCGTGCGCTCGGGCCATCGACCTTTCTGCTCGACCGTGTGGCGGAAGATTTGGGCGATCGGCTTGCCGCGGTACTGCGTCACTTTGAGCGGGCACTCGACCTTGGCACGCCGGGGGATGCGCTCCGACGCGTGCTGTCGGCGAGTGGACAAGTCGACTCCATCGTCGGCGGTGTTACGTTCGACGAAGAGGCGCTGCCATTTGGCGATGCGTCGCTCGATCTTGTCGTGTCGGGGCTCGCGCTGCAATTCGTCAACGACCTGCCCGGCACGCTCGTGCAGATCAGGCGTGCGCTCAAACCCGATGGGCTATTCCTGGCGGCGATTGTCGGCGGCGACACCTTGAATGAACTGCGCCAATGCTTTGCTCGCGCCGAATCCGAGATCGAAGGCGGTTTGTCGCCCCGCGTGGCGCCATTTGCCGACTTGCGCGATCTCGGTGGCCTTCTGCAACGTGCCGGCTTTGCGTTGCCCGTGACCGATCTCGACCGTGTCACCGTGCGTTACGATACGCCACTTGTCTTGATGCACGATTTGCGACGCATGGGCGCCACCAATGTGCTGGTCGACCGGCGGCGCCAGACGTTGCGTCGCGCAACCCTCATGCGTATGCTCGAAGTTTATGGGGCGCGCTTTTCCGACGCGGATGGCCGCATCCGGGCCACGTTCGAGATCGTGTGGTTGTCAGGCTGGGCGCCGCATGCAAGCCAGCAACAGCCGCTCAAGCCCGGCTCGGCGCAACTGCGGCTCGCTGACGCCCTCAAGACCAAAGAGTTGCCGGCTGGCGAAAAAGCGTCAATGAGGGCTACGAAGGACGTTTAGAATATATTCGCTATCTTGTCGTAGAAATTTTCCTTGAGGGCAACGCCGACGGCCTGCATACCTGCGACTACGACGACCACCATCAAGGCTGCGATCAGTCCATATTCAATAGCGGTGGCGCCGCGTTCGTCCGCCCAAAGGTCCGCCAGAGCGGATCGGATTGGCGAAGCTGGCGCCCGTACCTGATTTTTCATGGCGTGTCCCTGTGCTTGCCGATTTTTCAATGCCGATGAAGCAGCATGCAAACCAATTCCCGCCTTCGAACAAGTTCGAGACAATCCTTTTCGCCTGTTCGGGCTTACGTTTTGATTCATATCAAACTCGAAAGATGTGCAATGAGCGGTATGTCGGCTGGCGGCATTGGGTAGTCCTTCAGACGGTTCGGTCGTACCCACGCGAGGGTCTGACCTTCCTGCGGCGCTACAATTCCCTTCCAGCGCCGGCACACATACAAAGGCATTAACAAATGAAAGTCTGGATAAGCGTGACTCGCAAAAGTTAACGGGGCGAGGCACTCTTCTTTTACTCTGATACCCAGCTCCTCCTTGAGTTCCCGGATCAAGGTCGCCTCGGGCGTCTCGCCTGCTTCCACTTTGCCACCTGGGAATTCCCATAAACCCGCCATTGAGCGACCCACCGGCCGTTCCGCGATCAGCACACGCCCGTCCGTATCGATGAGGGCGCATGCCGCAACGAGCACGATTTTGATGCTATGGTACGCCATCCGAGAACCCACAATTCGTCGATTGGGCCAGATAATTTTGTACAGTGAATATTGAATTGCGATTTAGCTCATATTTGATACAAATTTTCAGATTAATTTCGCGATTGCGTCCAGGGATCGTGCACCATACCCTTCTCTCCCCGGCAGCAATTGGTGATACGACCAAAAATGCATCAGGACCTGTAATTGCCGTTGATCGCGACGTATTCCTTGGTGAGGTCGCAGGTGAGCACCCGGTCGCGGCCGCGGCCGAGACCGAGCGCGACCTTGAGCAAAATTTTTTGCTCCTTCATGGTGGCCGATACCTTGGCTTCGTCATAGGCGGGATCACGCAGGCCCTTGTGGGCGACGCGGATGCCGCCGAACCAGATCGACAGTTTGTCGCGATCAGCCGGCTCACCGGCCTTCCCGACGGCAGCCACCACGCGCCCCCAATTGGCATCCTCCCCCGCGATTG
Source organism: Xanthobacteraceae bacterium (assembly GCA_035300505.1). Taxonomy (GTDB): domain Bacteria; phylum Pseudomonadota; class Alphaproteobacteria; order Rhizobiales; family Xanthobacteraceae; genus VAZQ01. The sequence goes on along the minus strand of DATGVJ010000037.1, from coordinate 8,325 downwards.
CGGTCTTGACCAAGGGAGAATTGGCAATCGACATCGCGATGCGACGCGCCGAAGCTTTGGAAACCGCACCCTCGACCAGGACTTCGACGAGTTTGCGCGCGCCTTCGCCGTCGCGCGCGACCTTCTCGGCGAGATCGGCCAGCACATGCGCGAAGGCCTTGCGAAAACCTTTAAGGCGCGGGTCGCTTGCCTTGGCGATGCGGGGCGCTCCCGCGGCGGTGCCGGTCGCGAAGGCGAGCAAGGTGTCGGAAGTCGAGGTGTCGCTATCAATGGTCACGGCGTTGAATGTGTCGACGACGGTCTCGCGCAGCAGCGCTTGCAGGACCGGAGCCGCAATCGGCGCGTCAGTGAACACGAACGACAGCATGGTTGCCATATCGGGCGCGATCATGCCGGCGCCCTTGGCGATGCCGTTGATGGTGACAGTCGCCTTGCCGAGCCGCGCGCGGGCCGTCGCGACCTTTGGAAATGTGTCCGTGGTCATGATGGCGCGGGCAGCATTGAGCCAGCCGGGGCCGATACCTTCGGAAATTTTACCTTCCGAAATTTGGACTTCGGAAATTTGGGCATCGGCCACAAGCGCTCCCATCACGCCGTCGAATTTGGTCGCGTCGAGCGGCTCGCCGATGACGCCCGTGGACGCCAGAAAAATTTCGTCCGGACGGCAGCCGATCGCCTTGGCGGCGATGCGCGCCGTCAATTGGCACGCGGCCATGCCGGTCTTGCCCGTGAACGCATTGGCGTTGCCGGAGTTGACGACGAGAGCGCGCGCCTTGCGGCTCTTGAGCGCCGCGCGGCACCAATCGACCGGCGCCGATGGGCACTTGGATTGCGTGAACACGCCGGCGACCGCTGTTGCCGGCTCGAGCAGCACGAGCAGCACGTCGGTGCGGTCCTTGTAGCGTATGCCGGCGGCGGCCGTTGCGAGCCGTACGCCGTCAAGCGCCGGCATGTCGGGGACGATGGTGGGGGCAAGGGGGGAAACCTTCGTGGTGGAAACCATCGTGGCGGAAACCTTCGTAGCCATGTCTCGTTGCTCGTTGTCGTTGCTCGGTATCGTTGCTCGGTCTGGTCATGATTAGGGCATGTCCCGATCCATTAGAATCGGGACATGCCCAAGATTTAGAATCGGGACATGCCCAAGATAGTGCCAAAGATAAAGTCTCGGCGACGGCTAGGAAGGTTATTTCTTTTGTGACGGCGGCATCCCTGATGGCGGCGCTCCTGATGGCGGCATCCCTGAAGGGAGCGTCCCTGATGGCAAAGTCATGGGCGGCGTTGCGCCGGCTGGACGGTCGAGGCGCTCGATCTTGGCGGTTTCACGCAACTGCGCCACGAATTCGGACTGCGCCCGGCGCGCCACGAAAGTTTCGATCTGGGTCCTGACCTGTTCGAATTCCGGCACGGGTTTTGTGCGCCGGTCTTCGACCTTGATGACGTGCCAGCCGAATTGCGACTTTACCGGGTTGGAGACTTGGCCCGCATACATCTTGAAGGCGACTTCAGAGAATTCCGGCACCATGCGGCCCTTGGTAAAGTAGCCGAGATCGCCGCCTTCTTCGGCCGAGCCTGGATCCTTGGACTTTTCCTTGGCGAGCGCCACGAAGTCGGCTCCGCCCCGGATCTGCTGGGCGATCGCCTTGGCATCGTCTTCGCTTTCAACCAGGATATGGCGAGCCCGCACTTCTTCCTCGGCCGCCATGGGTTTGACGGCTTCATCGTAGACCTTCCGCAGCTCTTCGTCGGTCAGGACCGACTTGGCATGGGCTTGCAGCATCGCCCCCATCAGCAGCTTGTTGCGCATGATGGCCTGTCGCCGCTTGAAGTCCGCCGTGTCGGCGAGGTTGCGTTTTTCTGCCGCAGCGGAGACCAGAATCATGTCGGTCAAATAGCCAATGAGCTGTTCGCGCTTCTGCTCCGGCGGCCCCTGCAAGTCGGCCCCGATATCGTCCTCCGCAATGGTGAGGTCGCTGGCCCTGATCTCGGTCCCGTTCACCTTTGCAATAAGTGTGTCGTTTGGATCGACGGCGGCGGGCTGGGACGACGCCGAGGATGAATCCTTCGAGCAGCCCGACACCACAGGCAGGACCATCAGGGTCAGGGCTGCAATCATTGCCACCCGCATGCTCCGCGGGCGTGGCCACAGGGTGCCGGGGATGCGGCACGGCGGGGGGGAATTTCGGAAAGCCATGGTTCGGGTCCTCGAATTTTACAGCGACTAGCGAATTTTGCAGCGATCAGCCGGTCGGTCGCTCAATCGCCCCCCGTTGGCAATGGCGGGCATAAGCCGGCAATAGGGCCATAACATGGGCAAAGGCGGCTGGCGAGCCCAATTGACAAGGGGGGCAACCCCCTCTTATGTCACGAAAAACCGGGAGGCGTTCTGCCGTCTGCCAGGCCCTAGCTGTTTTCACGACTGAAGCATTATATAAGTGCAAACGTTCCCGCACGCCGGGGGCATTGGCGGCCCAGGCTGGACGCTGCTTGACTTGCTAGACCGGTACTAACTTCGAGACCTGAGGGATTACAATGATCGGCGCGCTCGCCCGCAAACTGTTCGGCTCTTCCAACGAGCGTCGTATCAAGGCCTATCAGCCGCGCGTAAAGGAGATCAATGCGCTCGAAGAGGAGGTTGCAAAACTCTCCGACGACGCATTGCGGGAGCGCACCGTCCAATTCAAAAAGGAAGTCGCCGACGGCAAGGGGCTCGATGAAATCCTGGTGCCGGCCTTTGCGACCTGCCGTGAGGCCGCCAAGCGTGCGCTCGGTCAGCGCCATTTCGACGTCCAGCTCATCGGCGGCATGATCCTGCACGAGGGCCGCATCGCCGAAATGAAGACCGGCGAAGGCAAGACGCTGGTGGCGACGCTGGCGGTCTATCTCAATGCCCTGTCGGGCCGCGGCGTTCATGTCGTGACGGTCAACGACTATCTCGCCAAACGCGACGCCGAATGGATGGGCCTGGTCTACAAGTTCCTGGGCCTTACGGTCGGGACCGTCGTGCATGGGCTCGACGACGAGCAGCGCAAGCAGGCCTACGACTGCGACGTCACCTATGGCACCAACAACGAATTGGGTTTCGATTATCTGCGCGACAATATGAAATACCGGATGGAAGACATGGTCCAGCGCGGCCACATCTTTGCGATCGTGGACGAGGTCGACTCGATCCTGATCGATGAGGCGCGCACGCCGCTCATCATTTCCGGACCGCTCGACGACCGGTCGGAATTCTACAACACCATCGACGCCTATATTCCGCGGCTGGACAAGACCGACTACGACGTCGACGAAAAGCAGCGCACCGTGTCGCTGACCGAAGCCGGCATGGAGAAGATGGAGCAGCAGCTGGGCGCCGCCGATCTCCTCAAGGGCGATTCGCTCTACGACGTCGAGAACGTCTCGACCGTGCATCACGTCAACCAGGCGCTGCGCGCGCATAAACTGTTCAGCCGCGACAAGGATTATATCGTTCGCAATGGAGAGGTGGTCATCATCGACGAATTCACCGGCCGCATGATGCCGGGCCGGCGTTATTCGGAAGGCCTGCACCAGGCGCTGGAAGCCAAGGAGCATCAGCCGATCCAGCCGGAAAACCAGACGCTGGCGTCGATCACGTTCCAGAATTATTTCCGGATGTACGAAAAGCTTGCCGGCATGACGGGCACGGCCGCGACCGAGGCTGACGAATTCCTCGACATCTACAATCTGGAAGTCATCGAGGTGCCGACCAACATGCCGATGATCCGCATCGACGACGATGACGAGGTCTATCGCACCGGTATCGAAAAATACCGTTCCATCCTGACCCTGATCGACGACTGCAAGATGCGTGGCCAGCCAATCCTGGTCGGCACAACGTCGATCGAAAAATCCGAACAGCTCGCGGAAATGCTGCGCAAGCAGGGTTGGGAGCAGCACGACTTTTCCGATCCCAATGCGTTTGCGGCGCTCTACAGCGGCGACGACGGCGCCACCAAGACCAAGGTCTTCGCCATTCTCAATGCGCGCTACCACGAGCAGGAAGCCTACATCATCTCGCAGGCCGGCGTGCCGGGTGCGGTGACCATCGCCACCAACATGGCGGGCCGCGGCACCGACATTCAGTTGGGCGGCAATGCCGACATGCGCATACGCCAGGAACTCAAGGATCTGGAGCCTGGAACCGGCGAACACGATGCGCGCGTGGCCGATATCAAGGTGCAGATCGAACGCCTGAAGAAAAAAGCTCTGGCGGCGGGCGGGCTCTACGTGCTCGGCACCGAACGGCATGAAAGCCGACGCATCGACAATCAGCTGCGCGGCCGCTCCGGCCGCCAAGGCGACCCGGGCCATTCGAGGTTCTTCCTGTCGCTCGAAGACGATCTCATGCGCATCTTCGGGTCGGACAAACTCGACACCATGCTGCAACGCCTGGGCCTCAAGGAGAACGAAGCGATCGTTCATTCCTGGATCAACAAGGCGCTCGAAAAGGCGCAGCAAAAAGTCGAAGCGCGCAATTTCGACATACGCAAGAACCTGCTCAAGTTCGACAACGTGATGAATGACCAGCGCAAGGTCATCTTTGACCAGCGGGTCGACTGGATGCGGGACGATGCTGTGGCTGGAATTGTCACCGACATGCGCCACGACGTCATCGAAAACCTTGTTTCCAAGCACGTGCCGCCGAACGCCTATCCGGAACAGTGGAAAACCGCGGACCTCAAGGAAGAACTCCAGCGCGTGCTTAGCATCGACCTGCCAGTCGACGCCTGGGCCAAGGAAGAAGGTATTGCGGACGAGGAATTGCGCACGCGTATCGAGCGCCGCGCCGACGAGCACATGGCGACAAAGGTCGCGCAATGGGGTGCCGATCTTATCCGCCAGATCGAAAAGACGGTGCTGTTGCAGATTCTCGATCATCTTTGGCGCGAACATCTCGTGATGCTCGAGCATCTGCGCCAAGTGATCGGACTTCGCGGCTATGGCCAGCGTGATCCGCTCAACGAGTACAAGGCGGAATCGTTCAACCTGTTCGAAGCGATGGGAACCAACCTGCGCGAAGCTGTCACGTCGCAACTCATGCGGCTGGAAATCGTACAAGGCCCGCCGGCCGATCAGCAGCAGAACCTGCCCTATATGGAGGCGCACAAGGTCGATCCATCTACCAACGATGACGAAATGGCCTATGCGGATTCAGCATTGGCGCCGACCTTTCCCGGCATGTTGGCAGCGCCGCAGCGGAGCGCTGAGCGCAATACGAACGACCCGACGAGCTGGGGCAAGGTCGGACGCAACGAAGTGTGTCCATGCGGCTCGGGCAAGAAATACAAGCATTGCCATGGAAGGTTTGGATGAGCTACCGCGAGAGCATGAATGGTAACTGAGGCCAATTCGACCCGATCGGCAAGTCGCGCGCCCGGCGCCGACTGCTTGAGCTAATTCCGGAACCGATTGGTCAAGCGTACGACGATGTCGCCCGCACGGCATTGATCAGTGCCGGTGTAAGCCCGGAGAATATCACGTTTCTAGAAGAAGTGAATCAGCAACCGCCGGCAGTGTTCCGACCGCATAAGCCGACCTCTTAGTGAACCATCTTGCGCGGTTGCTGCACCGTCCGAAATCCTCCAACGGGGTCAGGTTGCCGATTGGCCGTGTCGGGCAAAAAAACTGGTATCACGGTTGATGTCTCCGGTGTGGCAGCTCATCTCCCGCAGGATCGCCGCCAACGCGTTCCAGGCGTCAGTGGGACCAAAACCACCGCGCTCGCGCTGCAGGTCCGCAAAGCTGCAGCCAGCGGCCTCGCGTGCGAGATCGCCGACGGTCGTGATTCGCCGTGGAACCCTCCCGAAGAAGTGCATCAGTGCTACATCGGCGACTATATCAGGACAGCAATGCCTGAAATCAGCCCCAGCAAGACGAAAGCCACGAAACCTACCCCGGTGACTCCAAGGATTGCTAAGGGGAACAAGAACAGCGCAAGCACCCAACTAACGCCGAGCGGTCGAGCCACCTCCCGTGCCGGCAATTTGAGGCGGCTGCGGGAGGCGAGGTCGTTCGATATCTCCCGCTGGGTGCGGGGCGTTACCAAATCCGGGCGGGTTTTCGCCAAATCCGAGATTGTGTCGATGAACTGGGTGCCCGGCGTGATTGGACCGCTTGCACCCATTTCGGCGAGAGCGCGGCGCAAGCGGTAGAATGCGGTCTGTGTCAGGCACGCGCGCGTCGCGCGCTTCGAGCCGCCGAGTTCACGCATGATCAAGTCGTAGAATTCTCCCACTGTACAGACCGTGCTGAGCTGCTCGGCAGGTAGCTCGATGCCGAAAATCTTTTCGGCACGCTGGACCATATCCACATCGTCCAATTCATGAGGTTCAACGTGTTTTCCGTCGTCATCGAACCAACTCCATGGGTCACGACCTGCCATTGTGTAGGGCGCAATCGCTTTATTGCGCCATGGGCCAGGGCATTGGGCGACGAGCGGCGCAATAAAGCGATTGCGCCCTACGCGCTGCGATCTGTTCAGCCCGGTTGCATGCCGGTCTTGCGGATAATGGGCGCTGCTTCCGGTGCGGTGAGGAACTTCAGGAATGCGCGGGCGGCGTCGGTCGGCCCTGCGGCCTTGTGCACGGCGGCGGAAAATACCGTTACCTCGTTGATGTCAGCCGGTAGGGGTCCAAGATAATCGATCCCTTTTACGGGCAGCAATTCGCTCTCCTGCTGGAAGCCGATCTCCGCGTCGCCGCGCGCGACCACTTCGCCGATCGGCACATTGGGAGTAGGCGGGACGATCTTTGCCTTGAGCTGGTCGGTCAGGCCCCATTTCGCGATGAGGCGCTCGATATGCAGGCCGCTCGGCCCGGCCGAAAAGGCAATCGTCTTGGCGGCGATGAGCGCCTTGCGGATGCCCTCCGAAGACGAGGCGTCGATTTTAGGCGCGCCGGCGCGGATCGCCACCCCGACGCCGGAGGTCGCGACACTGACACGGCTGTCAGCAACCAGCTTGCCTTGCTTGATGAGATCGTCGATCTGCGCCGCGGGCAGCATGACGACGTCGGCAACCTCGCCATCGGCGACGCGCTTGGCGAGCGCGCTGACGCCGCCCCAGGTGGTTGTCACCTTGTGGCCGGTTGCCTTCTCGAAGCCCGGCACAAGAAGGGTGTACGGCTCCCGTGTGCCGGGCGAGCCGACGACCTTGATCTCGGCCGCATTGGATTCCACTGAGCATCACGAAACTCACCGCGGCAAGTTTTGCCCAAAGCTTCGCCAAAGATTTCGCCCCTGTGGTGGCGAACCGCGCTTCCGTCGTCATGACAATACTCCCCTACTTATAACTCCGCTAACGTGTGAGCTTCTCCCGGGAGCATAGCTGCTGGGGCATTGTGCAGCAACCTCGCAATCTGACGCGAAGCCCTGCGCACGGAGCCGTCACTGCAAAGCGTTCTTGAAGACGATCCCGCCACGCACGATCACATCAAGACGCTCTCCCTGACCGCTCAGGACCCCTAAATCTTCGACGGGATCGCCGTTGACGAGCAGAAAGTCGGCGAACGCGCCTGGCTTTAGCACGCCCAATCTATCGGACTGTCGAAGGAGATCTGCATTGACGATCGTCGCGGAGCGCAGAACGTCCGCATTGTTCTGGATCGCAGCCCGCAACGCGAACTCCTTGCTTTGTGCGGAATGCGTTTCGCCGAGCAGATCGGTGCCAAAGCCCACTTTGACGCCTGCGCGGAGCGCCTTGTCGATCGCGCCCGCACCAGCATGCAGCACGTCCTGGAGTTTGCGAAGGCTCGCCTCGGGAAACTTGTGCGTTTTTCCGAACTGCGCGATCTGATCGTAGGTGACGAGCGTCGGCACAAGATAGCAGCCATGTTCCGCCATGAGGCGCGCCGCCGCATCATCAATCAGGTTGCCATGTTCAATGGAGCGCACACCCGCCCGCACAGCGCGCGCAATAGACTCTGGAATATAGGCGTGGGCAAACGCATAAGTCCGTCGCGCTTGCGCCTCTTCCACCGCCGCACGGATTTCCGCTTCGGTGTATTGAACCATATCGATCGGGTCAGATGGCGTGGCGACGCCCCCGCCAGCCATGATCTTGATTTGATGCGCCCCGCCTTTTAGTTCCTCGCGTGCCGCCCTTCTGACCGCGTCCACGCCGTCGGCGATGTGACTCAGCGCAGACGTGCGGATCGAGCAGGCGCAGAGCGCAGGGTGTCCGCTGACGGGCTCAAGGTCGCCATGACCGCCAGTCTGGCTGAGCACACGCCCGGACCGAAAAATTCTCGGCCCCCGGATCAGGCCGCGCTCGGTCGCAACCGCAATGCCGGCATCGAGGCCCCC